>NC_015278.1:1800000-2080974 GCF_000193205.1 Aerococcus sp. Group 1
CTAATTCAATGGTTCCGTCAATCCGGCAACCATCAACCAGGTCATTCATACGGTTTAAAGATTTAAGAAAGGTGGATTTTCCTGATCCAGAAGGTCCGATCAAAGCAGTCACTTGTTTTTCATAAATTTCAATATCAATATCTTCCAAAGCCTGGAAATTACCATACCAGAGGTCCATATTATGGGCACTCATCTTTAATTTCATCGGCGTTTTTGTTTGTTCAGCCATTTTATTGTTGTCCTCCTTGTGCTCCCAATTTATTGGATAGCCATGTTGATGTTCCATTAATAATTAAAACTAAGATCAGCAATACCACACCCGTTGCCATCGCTTCGTTACGGTGTAAGCCTTCAGTGGAAAGCACGAACATATGTAAGGCTAAGGTTCTCCCGGATGAAAAGAGTGATTTTGGTAAGCTAGTCGAAGTCCCTAAGGTATACATAAGAGCTGCCGTTTCACCTACGATACGCCCAATAGCCAAGATAACCCCTGATAAGATCCCTGGCATAGCCACTGGTAAAACGATCCTAAAGATGGTCCGTAACTTGCCTGCCCCTAAGCCATATGAGGCAAAGCGTAAGCTATCGTTAACTGACATTAAACCTTCTTCGGTATTACGGATAATTAAGGGTAATACCATGATTGCCATGGTTAAAATCCCGGCTAAAACGGAATACTGGAATTGTGCTGCCAAAACAAAGGCAAGCATACCGAATAAACCATACACAATGGAAGGTACCCCTGTCAAGGTATCTGTAGCAATTCGAATGGCTTCCACCCATTTATTATTTTTACCAGCATATTCTACCAAGTAGAAGCCAGCAAAGACTCCTAAAGGCACTGCAATGAGTAAGGAACCTAGAACAATGTAAATGGTGGTGATGATAGAAGGCATCATCGACACATTCTCAGTGGTATAATTCCAAGCAAATAGTTCTGGTGATAAATAAGGAACCCCTTTTACTAGAACATAGAGAATAATGAAAAATAACCAACCAAAAGTAAATAAGGTAAAGAGATAAGTCAAAGCACGTAGTAATTTATCTGCCATTAGTGGTTGCCTCCTTTACGGTTTACAATAGCTAGTACACCATTGATGATTAAGATAACCACAAATAAGACTGCCCCTGTCGCGATCAGGGCATCACGGTGAGTCCCAGAAGCATAAGCCATTTCTAACATAATGTTAGTGGTCATGGTTCTGACCCCTTTGAAGAGGCCTTGTGGGAAAATGGCCTGGTTACCAGCAACCATAATTACCGCCATGGTTTCTCCCACCGCACGACCAATACCTAAGATAACCGCCGCAAGAACCCCTGACCGAGCCGCTGGCAACATAATCCGATAAGCTGTTCGATCATGGGTCGCTCCCAGACCAACAGAGGCTTGATAGTAGGACTTAGGAACCGCTCTTAGGGATGATTCAGAAGTGGTAATAATGGTTGGTAAAATCATAATTCCTAAAACTAAACCCGCTGTAAAAACGCTCATCCCGGTGCTTGAAATGCCTAGAGACTGGCAAAAACTACGAACAGCTGGAACCAGAACCACTAAGCCAAAATACCCATAGACAATGGAAGGAATCCCGGCCATCAAGTTAACAGCAGGTTTCAACCAGGTATGGAGTTTCTTGGGACAATAGAAGGCCATAAAGACCGCAGTAAAAATTCCTGCAGGGACACCAATAGCAATCGCTAAGAGAGTCACATAAAAAGAACCAACAATCATTGGAGCAATTCCAAAGTTTCCCTGACGCGGGCGCCAGCTAGAACCAAACAAGAAGTTTCCTAGTCCATAATCCGACAAGAAAGGAATACTTCCCGCAAAAATGAAATAACAAATAGCTAATAATGCTAAAATTGAAACAGCCGCACAGATGAAAAAGATCCATTTCATGACGACTTCTAAAGTATTCTTCTGCATTTTTTTCTCCCTTTAAAATTCTTCTACTAAGCTATTATATTATAAAGGGCCAGCAATAAAAAGGGCTACCTCTAGTTAAAGGAGTAGCCTCTTTTTACTAATCGCTATTATTGATTTAGCTCTGACCAGTCAAGAATTTCTCCTGTATAAATTCCTCTAATTTGGTCTACAGATAAATCATCTGTTGGGTTTTCCTTGTTGACGATTACTGCAATACCATCTTTAGCAATTGCTTCAGCTGTTACACCAGTTTCGTCTTCTTTTAATTCACGAGAAGCCATACCGATATCAGCTGTACCTTCTTGAGCACCGGTAATCCCTGCACCAGAACCATTTTGGGTAATGTTAATTTGAACATTTGGATTCTTTTCTTCATAAGCTTCTTTTAGTTTTTCCATAACCGGACCAACAGAAGTTGAACCAGCGATATTAATGTTACCACTCGCAGAACCATCACCGCTATATGCTTCAGCGTCAGACTTCACAGGAACATAACCATTTTCTAAGACAATGTCTTGCCCTTCTTTAGAGAAGATAAAGTCATGGAAGTCTTTAGCTGCGCCTTCTAATTCACCAGGGTAAACAATGTTGAAAGAACGAGCAATCTTGTAGCTGTCATTGGCAACATTTTCTTCAGTTGCTTCGACACCGTCAATCTTCAAGGCTTTCACGGTATCGTTCATGGAACCAAGGGAGATGTATCCAATGGAGTATGTATCTCCAGCTACATAGGAAATCACTTGGTCAGTACCGTTTTGCACTAAAGCAGACGCTACTGGTTCTTCAAAATCGATGATTTCTTGGAAAGCATCACGGGTCCCGGAACCTTCTTCACGAGTGGTTACGTTAATAGTACCTGAGAAGTCAGCAGCTGATTCACTACCACCATCTGCAGTATTTGAGCCTTCAGAACCGCCGTTGCCCCCATTGCCACAAGCAGCTAAAGTAGCTGTTACACCTAAAGCCATAACTAACTTACCTAGTGGTTTGAATTTCAATGCCATTAAACAATCTCTCCTTCTGATTGATAAAATATAGCCATCATCGATGACCGTTTTTTTCTTACTATATCCATTATAGCTCCCTAATGTAAAAATAATGTTAGGGTTTAGCCTTTTTTGCTGATTTTTGTAAAATTTATGTAAATTTTGTGTAAATTTTTCCTTTTTATAAATTATATTTTAAATGATCAAAAAGACAAAAGCAGCCAATTCCTTTCACTTAAAAGTCATTGACTGCTCTAGTTTGTTCTTTATTAAAATATTATTTATCGGTATTTTTCTGCTATTGAAATCCGGCCCAAAAAAACTTAATTTCTATTCACTATCAGCAGACAGGGAGGCGTCTGCTTCTGTTTCTAGTAAACTTTTATCGTTTTTAGGCAAATAGACTGTAAACGTCGATCCCTCATTGAGTTCGCTGACCACATCAATCTTTCCACTCATTGATGCGACTAAATTTCGGACAATAGACAGGCCAAGACCAGTCCCACCAGAAGCAGTTGACCGGGTCTTGTCTACCCGATAGAAACGTTCAAAAATCCGAGGGATATCTTCGTCAGGAATGCCAAGACCATTATCTCTTATAGCAACAACAACATATTTATCATCCTCAGTCACTGTAGAACTAATCCAAACTTGACCTCCCTCAGCCTTGTTGTATTTGATCGCATTGTTGATTAAATTGGTCAAAATCTGCTTTAAGCGCATTTCTTCGGTAGTAAAACGAATGCCTGCTTCAAGATCATTATCATAGTGGACTTCCACTCGATTTTCGCTGGCAGGAATTTCTAAAGAATGAACGACTTCAGCAATCACACGGTTCAGTTGCACTGTTTCACTACGGTGACCGAGTTGGTCTTGCTCAATCTTAGCCAAATCTAAAATATCATTAATGAGAAAACCCAGTCGGTTAGCTTCCCGGTTCATAATCTCGACAAATTCTCGAGCGGTATCCTCATCTTCTAAGGCCCCATCAAGTAAGGTTTCCGTAAAGCCTTTTAAGGCGGTGACAGGTGTCTTTAATTCGTGGGAAGCATTGGCAATGAAATCAGAGCGCACTTTTTCTAAACGGCGAATTTCAGTAATATCATAGGCTAATACCACTACCTGCTCACTGATTCCAGAGACATTGGCCTTCTTAGGAACATAGAGAATATTAACATCCAAAATCAATTCCTTAGGATAATAGAGGTAAACTTCATCGTTAACATTTTCTTTGGTGGAGTAGCAGGTTTCTATCATTTGTAAGAGCCGATAGCCTGTCAGCACTTCTTCATATTTATGATTGATCACATTATCATCTAAATCAAAAATACTATAGGCTGCCTTATTAGCCACTTTAATCCGGTGTTTTTTATCAATCATTAAAACCCCCACCACCAGATAGTCCATCAGGAGTTGTAAACGTTCCTCCTGCATGGAAATTTGGATATCTTGCCGGGACAAATTGCTGGCTAGATCATTGATATCGTCTCCCAACTCGTCAATTTCAGCCACTCCCAGCTGATTATAACGAATCGAGTAGTCACTTTTAGACAATCGACCGACCACGTCGGAAATGGAATAGATGGGTTGGGCAATCTTTTTAAAGTAATAGGACAGAATCGCTAAAAGGATTAAGACCATGACCACCGACCCACCGACAGACACGATCAATAAGCGGTTTTGTGCCTCTGTTATATCGTTAACATTCCGCAGAACTCGGATTGAAGCGATGGGCTGGTGGTTCTTATTCTTGATCAAGCCAGTGTATTCATAGGTGGTCATATCTTCTTCATTTTCAAACTCGGTAAAGGCTAAATTCTTATCTAAGGCCTGCTTCCCCGCTTCGGTAAAGGGAATATTGGCTAAGAGTTTATTACCAAACGAGAGAACTTCCTTATGGTTAGCGTCATAAATAGACACCCGTTCCATAGGGTTAAGGGTATTCATAATTTCCTGCTGGGCATCAAACCAAGCAGAACTATTGTTCACCACATCTTCTGCGGTCAAGTTCTTAGTGATGCGCTCAACCGAATGGACTGTATCCCGCATGGATTCTTGGGTTTCCTGCTGGACAGTGACTTGAACAACTTCGTTAGCATTATAAGCAAAAAGAAAACTATATAAAATAAACAACAGTGAAAACACTGTTGTTATGATTAAAGTTAAACGTTTCATGCTTTGGGCACCTCAAATTTATAGCCAAAGCCTCTAACCGTAATGATGTATTCAGGATTTTTAGGATCCTTTTCAATCTTTTCCCGTAAGTGACTGATATGCACATCCACTAAGCGGGAACCTACCGAGTAATCAAAATCCCAAATCTTGGATAAGAGAATTTCCCGAGAAACAATCCGGTCGACCCGTTCAGCTAAATAAGTTAAGAGTTCAAATTCTTTCTTTGTCATATCTACCGCTTGCCCATGGGCAGTAACAGAAAAGTCACTCTTATTAATAGTGATATCGCCTACCTGGATCACTGATTCCTCTTCCCCGGCTGGGTCTTGGTCAGCTTCCTTCTTGTCTTCCTGGTCACTAGCCACTTTACCATAATCACGTGACCGACGTAAGATGGCCTTCATTCGCGCGACTACTTCTCGCGGACTAAAGGGTTTTGTCATATAATCGTCCGCTCCCAGTTCAAGGCCAATAATTTTTTCTAATTCATCATCCTTGGCAGTTAGCATCAAGATCGGTGTATTTACCTTATCTTGACGCAATTGCTTACATACATCCATTCCATCCATGGAAGGAAGCATCAAATCTAATATAATAAAATCAAAGTTTTTCTCGCTTGCAAGATCATAGGCTGCCTTACCATCAGCCGATGAAGTGACCTCATAGCCTTCTTTAGATAGGTTATATTCTAACAACTTCCGAATTGATTCTTCGTCATCCACGACTAGAACTTTCTTCATGAATAAGCCTCCCCCTTGTTATCAATCATCAGTTCTTATTGTAGCAAAAAAATATCTGAAAAAGAACTCTCTAACATTTTCTTCTTAATCCTGATTGATAGTCTCTTTGAGATAGGCATCGATAAAACCATCGATATTGCCATCCATCACCTTACTGGTATCGCCTTCTTCATAATTCGTCCGATGGTCTTTGACCATTTGGTAGGGGTGGAAAACATAAGAACGAATTTGAGAACCCCAGGCGATCTCAGACTTTTCGCCCCGAATTTCATCAAGTTCTTGGGCGTTCTTTTCTTCTAATAAACGGGCGAGTTTGGCTTGCAACGTTTTCATAGCGGTTTCCCGGTTTTGTAATTGTGAGCGTTGACTTTGTGAGGAAACCACAATCCCAGTTGGAATGTGGGTAATGCGAACAGCTGATGAGGTTTTATTAATATGTTGACCCCCAGCACCAGAAGCACGAAAAACATCGATCCGCAAGTCATCATCATTGATTTCTATTTCCGTATTCTGGTCAATCTCAGGCATGACTTCCACTGAAGCAAAGGAAGTATGCCGGCGCTTGTTGGAGTCAAAGGGAGAAATGCGAACCAAGCGGTGGATGCCGTGCTCCGATTTTAATAAGCCATAAGCATTATTGCCTTTAATTTCAAAGGTAGCCGACTTGATCCCCGCTTCATCGCCTGCCTGGTAGTCAAAGAGATTAAAAGTAAAATCATGACTATCCGCCCAGCGTTGATACATCCTAAGCAGCATGCTGGCCCAGTCTTGAGACTCAGTTCCTCCCGCCCCAGGATGAATATCTAAAATAGCCGATGCCTTGTCGTGGGGGCCATTGAGTAACATATGGCGCTCATAATCCTCCATCTCTTCCTGGAAGGCGAGCACTTGGTCTTCAAAGTCCTGGTAGAGCTCTTGGTCAGCCTCTTCCTCTGTAAGTAAGTCATCATAAGCCTGTAAGTCTTCGTAAGTTGACAGTAATTTATGGTAGGTATCATAAACCGCCTTGACTTGATTATTTTCATTGATTACTTCCTGGGCCTGGCTGGGGTCGTCCCAGAAATCAGGGGCTAACATGCGGTCTTGATATTCAGCTAATTGAGCTTCTAACTCCTCTAAGTCAAAGAGACCTCCCGAAGCTGGCTAATTGTTCTTGGTTTTCTGCTAATAGATGACGTAATTCACTAATTTCCATCGAACTACTCCTTTATAAAAAATCCTTAATTTTAAATTAAGTAATAAGAAAACAAGGACTGTAAGCCTCACGAGCCCAGTCCTTCCCTCCTAATCGTTAAACGTGTTCCAAGTGCGAGGCAAGCGTCCACTTCATTAAATGGCGACGAATTCTTTATGAGAATTCTTTCGCCCTTTAGCTCCAGTGTTCTTGCCTTATAACGCGCTTGTCGCACTCTCTTCAGTTGAGTTCGTACGCCAGCCTTGAAATTGCTTCAGGAAATTCCAACGCACAGATAGTTGAGTTCGGAAGGGTGAGGGGATGTCCTTTCTCACATCCTTATAGCTGTGCTTATAGTATTTTCCTCCAGCAATTCAAGTCTCTGACGGCGTCCTCACATCCTTTTTAAACCTGTTCCAAGCGCGAGGTGAGCTCCATTTCAGAAGTTTACGCAAATCCTCTTTGAGGATTTACTGCAAACTTCTTCCAATGGACTCCCCTCTTTTTGCGCTTGTCACACTCTATTCAAACCTGTTCGGTGACAAAAGTGAACTCCGCTTCAGAAATATTTGTCAATCCTCTTTAAGGATTTCCGCATATTTCTTCCAGCCTTTCACTTTTTTCACGCCGCCTCACACTCTTACTTAAACTTGTTGTCTTTGTAGGTTTTGACGGATTTCAGAATTCATAAAGATCCGACTGGCATCGTATTCAATGCCAGAAATCATATCATTGAAGCGTTCATAACCTTCAGTTTGGTATTCCACTAGTGGGTTATTTTGCGCATAGGCTCTTAGCCCTACCCCTTGACGTAATTGATCCATGGCATCAATATGGTCGGTCCAACGGGTGTCAACTGCCCGCAGAATAACCACCTTTTCAAATTCCAAGATCAGATCAGGGTTAGCAATATTCTCTAACTTTTCTTGGAAGCGTTGGCGAGCTTTATCGGTAATGAATTGCTTGAGCTCGTCTTGAGACTTACCTTGTAAATCACTGGATTGGATAGCGTCAGAATGTAAGATCTCAGTAGACACTTGGTCATAGAGGGCTTCTAAGTTCCACTCTTTTTCCGTTCCAGCAGTGTACTGTTCTACCATTCGCTCAACGGTACGTTCAATCATTGCCCACATGATATCATTGAGGGATTCTTTCTCATCGATAATTTGTTGACGTTGGCTATAGATGATTTCCCGTTGTTCACGCATGACTTCGTCGTATTCTAAAACACTCTTACGGGTATCGTAGTTATTACCTTCTACCCGTTTTTGAGCAGATTCCACTTGGCGAGTCAGCATGGGATTTTCAATTGAGACATCATCATCCTCTAAGTGGAGGTTTTCCCAAATCGCTTTCACCCGGTCAGAACCAAAGCGACGCATCAAGTCATCTTCTAAAGATAAGTAGAAGCGAGAGAAACCTGGGTCTCCTTGCCGGCCAGAACGGCCCCGCAACTGATCATCAATCCGGCGTGATTCATGGCGTTCCGTCCCAATAACCGCTAGACCGCCCAGGTCTTTAACGCCAGGTCCTAATTTAATGTCGGTCCCACGACCAGCCATATTGGTGGCAATAGTTACGGCGCCTTCTTGTCCTGCTTGGGCAATGATTTCAGCTTCACGGGCATGGTTTTTAGCGTTTAAGACATTATGTGGAATGTTCCGTTCACTGAGCATCCGTGAAAGTAATTCCGAGGTTTCCACTGCCACAGTCCCTACCAAAACAGGTTGACCCTTTTTGTGGCGAGTCTCAATTTCATCGGCTACCGCACGGAACTTGGTCATCAAGTTAGGGTAAATCTTATCCAAGGCATCTTCTCTTTGCACCGGACGGTTGGTAGGAATTTGAATAACATCCATATCATAGATTTCACGAAATTCTTGTTCTTCGGTTTTAGCTGTCCCGGTCATCCCAGCTAATTTGTCGTACATACGGAAATAATTTTGGAAGGTAATGGTGGCCATGGTTTTGGATTCATTTTGAATGGGAACATTTTCCTTGGCTTCAATCCCTTGGTGGAGGCCATCTGAGTAGTGCCGTCCTTCCATAATCCGCCCGGTAAAACCATCCACAATCTTAACTTCATCATCTTGAACCACGTAATCAATATCACGGATCATAATGTAGTTAGCCCGTAAGGCGGTATCAATGTGGTGGATAAGCGGACCGTTTTCCACATCATAAAGATTATCTAAATGGAAGACAGATTCCGCCTTATCGACACCTTGTTCGGTCAGACTAATGGTTTTTGATTCAATATCAATGACATAGTCTTCTTCCTCTTTCAAGGATTTTACAAAATAATCAGCCCGTTGGTAAAGTGCAGTTGACTGTTCGGCCTGTCCAGAAATGATCAAAGGTGTCCGGGCCTCATCAATTAGAATGGAGTCTACCTCATCGACAATGGCATAATGCAAGGGACGTTGAACCATTTGCTCTTTATAAACGACCATGTTGTCACGTAAATAGTCAAATCCTAATTCGTTGTTGGTGGAATAAGTCACATCACAGTGGTAGGCCGCGCGTTTTTCTTCGGCGGTTAGGTCATTAGTATTTAAACCAACTGTGAGGCCTAGGAATCGATAGACTTCTCCCATATCAACCGAGTCACGACGGGCTAGGTAGTCGTTGACTGTTACCACATGAACCCCTTTACCTTCTAAGGCATTGAGGTAAACTGGCATGGTCTCCGTCAAAGTCTTCCCTTCCCCGGTTTTCATCTCAGCAATATTCCCATAATGCAGGGCTAAGCCCCCCACGATTTGGACATGGTAGGGATATAAACCTAAAACCCGTTTAGCGGCTTCCCGAACAGTGGCAAAGGCTTCGACTAAGATGTCTTCTAAGCTCTCCCCATAAGCGAGACGCTCACGAAAAGAAGTTGTTTTTGCCCGTAATTGTTCATCAGAATACTCACTGTATTTATCAGCAAGTGCTTCCACTTTTTTTGCTTGTTTATTAAAACGTTTTAATTCTCTTTTATCGTTATCAAACATTTTTCTTAAAATGTTGGCCATGGAATTCTCCTTAATCTACTCGTATTCCTTGCATAAATAAGGTATCTTTATTATTCTAGCATTTTTTTATAGCTATGAAAACAAGAAAAACTTTCCCCATTGATTGTAACAGAAGCAGCTCGTCTCGGCTAAATGAAATCGTTTTTTATATTCTAGCGGCCCCGTTCTTTTCAGCTTCCGCCAGCTAGTCAGAAGAGATTTCCCTGGTAAACTTTAAGTCTTTCCATTCAAAAAAGCTGGATCAGAGTGACCCAGCTTTTGACTTAAAAATCTCTTATTCGTTAACGATGTCTTTTTCGATTTCGATTAAACCGTACTTACCGTTATGGCGTTTGTAAACTAAGGACACGCTTTCACTTTCAGCATCTTCATAAATAAAGAATGAGTGTCCTAACATTTCCATTTGTAAGACCGCTTCTTCTGCGCTCATTGGTTTTACCGCAATACTCTTGGTGCGGACAATTTCAATATTGCTGTCATTGTCATCTTTACTGTCTTCTTGATTGTTTTCAGTAAACATCACGTCAGAAATGCCTTTTTCACGTGATTTGCGGTTAATCCGAGTTTTATATTTCTTCACTTGGCGTTCGAGTTTATCAACCACTAAGTCAATGCTACCGTAAAGGTCTTGTGAGGTTTCTTCAGCCCGTAAGGTTAAACGTGGTAGGGGAACGGTAACTTCTGCTTTAGCCTCTCCGTTTTGGTAGACTTTGGCATTCACATAGACGGTTGTATCCGGAGCGTCTTTAAAGTATTTCTCGATTTTTGAAATCTTATTCTCTGCATAATCACGGATAGCAGGAGTGATTTCAATATTTTCTCCGCGAACATTGTAAGTAAACATAATTACTCATCCTTCCTAAGCCAAACTTCGTCTGGCAGAAGCCCTTAATAAGCTTCTTCTTACTACTTATATTATATGTTAGATAGCGCTTTAATTCAAGTCATAAGGAGTTTTCCCTAACGTCCCAGCGTGAGTGACGCGATTTCTTCTACCCCAAAAGATTCTAAAAAACGGGCCACTTGGTGGATCGTCGCACCGGTTGTATAGACATCATCAAAGAGAAGAATTTTTTGAGGAAGTGGTCCTTCAGTCAAGCGTTCAATCTGGCGTTGGTTAGCTAAGCGCTCTTGACGGTTCAACTGGGCCTGTTTCTTTTTGGATCCAGCTAGGTGGATTAAGCGTTGGTAGGGAATACCCGCCTGGTCCAAAATAAGCTCACTTTGATGAAAACCACGTTTTTTAAACTTTGCACTTGAGCCAGGGATGGCTAACCAGGTGTATCCGGGATAGTCGCCTCTAATCTTTTTGAGTTCTTGAGTAAATAAGCCGGCCACCCTGACATCGCCCTTACTTTTCAGGGTATGTAGCCAGTCTTTAAAAACAGCATTATAGGCGCAGAGCGAGTAATTACGAAAGTACCAGCCATCCTCCCTTTGCCAGGTCAAACAGTCAGGACAGTAGTCCCCTCCCTCCCATTCCCGGCTACATTGCTGACAACGCGGCCCCTTTAAATAATGAAAGGCCTCTTGGCAAGTTGGACAGATAATAATAGGCTCCCAGCTCTTCCAGGCGAAGAATTCTTTTAAGCTAAGCTTTTCCTGGAAACTTTCTTGACACAATAAGCACTCACTCATCAATCAAGCCCCGCTTCCTAGCTTCTTGATTTAGCCAGAGAATCTGCTTGACCGCTTGCAAGCTGGCCTTGGTTTTCCCCTCATGAAGGAAATACACCTGCCCGCTGGCTTGGTCAGGTTTTCGTCCTACCCGTCCAGCAATCTGAACTAAGGAGGAGGTGTTAAAGACCCGGTCCTCACTCCCTAAGACAATGACGTGAATTCCAGGAAAGGTCACGCCCCGCTCTAAAATAGTAGTAGTCAGTAAAAACTGATAAGTCTGTTCACGCATGGCAGCTACCTTTTCAATCCGATCGGGATCTTTAGAGGAAACACTGGTAAAGCTTACTTGCTTAAAATGCTTATGGAGAATTTTTTCGAGTTCTTCCATCAAGGCGATATGGGGAAGGAAGAGTAAAAAAGACTCGCCCTTCTTCAAAAAAGACTTGATGGTTGACCCTAATACGCCCGGCAAGCGCCCCTTAGCAATAGCTTGTCGCCAATTGCCCACCCAGCGGTGCTTAGGAACCGGGAGAGGATGGCGGTGGTAGCGGGCTGGCAGGATAGAAGCGGCAACTTTTTCCTGCTTGATAGCCCTTTGCTGGTCTCTTGAAGGGGTGGCCGTGAGTTCCACTCGCACGCCGGTGTCTTTAACTGCTCGCCGACTAGCTGCCTCTAATAAAGGGTCACCATGGTAGGGAAAAGCATCGACTTCATCAACAATTAAAAGATCAAAGGCCTGGTAAAAGCGCAGTAACTGGTGGGTCGAAGCAATAGTCAAGGGGCTAAGCCGGTAGGGGTGGTCCACCTTGCCATGGAGGAGGAGAATATCAATATCCGGAAAGGCAGCTTGAAAGCGGGGAAATAACTCATTACAGACATCGACCCGAGGCGTAGCCAAGGCGATACGCTGACCCTGACGGAGGGCATAGTCCACTAGGGGAAAAATCATCTCTGTTTTCCCTGCTCCAGTGACCGCCCAAACCAAGTGATCCCGCCCCGCTTGATAGGAAGTCAGTAATTGTTTAGCACACTGCTCTTGCTGGGGCGATAGGGTCCCGGGCCATTCTAGGTAAGTTTGCTCCCGACATAAGTCTCTAAAGTAAAAGTGAGGGTCTAGGTCATAATAAAGCCGGTCGCAGGTCCTTAATTTGGCGAAGGCCAGGCAATTTAAACAATAAAAACAGAGGCCGTCACAAAGACAAGGATTAGGCTGAAAAGCCAGCTGGTTAAAACAACGTTGGCAAATTAATTGCTTTCCCTCAGCTTTAATCGCTGGGAGACTAGGAATACTGTTTAAATCAAGGTTATCGGGCAGCTCACTCGCCGCCAGCAGCCGTCCTAAAAGTAAGTCTTGCACGCTTATTCATCCTCCTTTCATCACCTGACTAAACTATTCATCCGTAATTTATAGCCAAATTCCCCTCTCAATTGACGAATAAAAGGAGACTTTTGAAGTTTAGACCTGCTTTAGTTACAATAAGGAGAAAATAAACAGAAACGAGCTGAGCCATCAATGATTGAATACCGTACCATTAAATGTGCTGGTGAACATGAAATAGAAATCAAAAAATCACGCTTTATTTGTCGGATTCAGCGTGCCTACACGAAGGAAGAAGCCGACGCTTTTGTTGAAGAAGTCAGAAAAGAACATTATAAGGCCACCCACAACTGTGTCGCCTACCAAATCGGTGAGCATAATGAAATTCAAAGGGCCCTCGATGATGGTGAACCCAGCGGAACAGCTGGAGTGCCCATGCTGGAAGTCCTAAAAAATATGGATTTAAAAAACGTTGCCTGTGTGGTTACCCGGTATTTTGGGGGCACCAAATTGGGAACTGGCGGTCTAGTCCGTGCCTATAGCGGTGCCGTTTCCGAAGCTGTCCACCAGATTGGTGTGGTTGAACGCCGCTTGCAAACCCAAGTCGATGTGACTATCGATTATTCCCTCAATGGCAGTATGGCCTACTGGGTGGAAAACTCCCCCTATTCTCTCCTAGACACCACCTACTTGGAAAAAGTGACCTATCACTTAGGCGTTCCGAGCCAAGAAGTGGACAAACTCCAAGAAGAACTCACCAACCTTACTGCTGCCCAAGCCAGCTTTCATATTGGTGAAGAGGTCTATGTGGACGTACCTGTCCCGGTCGATACTGATCAATAAAGAAATAAGCCTGATCTTACCCCAGGGGGTGAAATCAGGCTTACTTGCTGCCAATTTTTAACTGACTAAAAAATTTTTCCTCCAAAAAACACCCAGCCGCTAAATATGGTGACCCCAATAAGTTGGACTTTATATATAGTGAGTTGGCCTTTGGCCAGCTCTTTTTTGTTGCTTACAGTTCTTGCTTATTTCTTGCCGACACATTTACTCAGAAATTTAAACTTGTCAAGAGGAAGAGCGTAGCGGCTCTTGATAAGTTTAAAGTTTATGTGTAATCATTAAGCGGCGAAAGAAGCGTGATGAAGACGAAATTCTATAGGACTCCTAAAATCTAATTTTTCTTTGATTCTTTCACCATTGTAATAGATTATAAAATCTTCAATCGCTTGTGCTAATTCTTCAAAGGAATGATAAGTCCGACCATAGTAGACTTCTTGTTTTAGTAGACTAAAGAAATTCTCCATTGGCGAATTATCTAAGCAATTTCCTTTACGAGACATACTTTGAAAAATTCGGTGATCCTTCAAGAGCCGGGTGTAACTTTTCATTTGATAGGCCCAGCCCTGATCAGAATGAAAGGTTCTTCTGTATGGACATAATTTACTTGCTTCAATGGCAGCTTGTAGCCCCTCCAACATGCTTTGTCCATTAGGCTGATGTGTTATCTTAAAAGAAATAATTTCTCGATTAAATAGATCCATGTAAGGATCTAAATAGAGTTTTCCAGTTTGATAATTCCCAGAATCATCGGCATAGTAGTATTTAAATTCTGTTGTGTCTGTTGTTATTTTTTGATAAGGAATGGTCGAATCAAACCGCCGGTTGATACGATTTGGCGCTATCTCTCCAATCGTTCCTTTGTAGGAATTATATTTTCTTGTCTTTCTAGTATAGCTAGTGACCTGTATCCCCATAATTTTCATTAGGCGTTGAACTTTGTTTTTACTGACCTTATAACCACGGGAAAGCAGTTCAGCTCGCATTCTTCGATAACCATAATCCTTATGGGTTTCTCTGATGTCTTTCATTTCCTCTTTTAAATCGGCATCCTTATCAATTTCCTCATCTTTATTTTTCCAATAAAAGTAGGTCGATTTAGGAAACTTTAAAACGCTAAGAATATCTTTTAAAGCATATTTTTCATCATGGAGACGTGTGATTTCGGTCACTATTTCTTCTTTTCTCGCTTGACTCTTTGAGCCACACGTCTCCTCAATCCTTTTAAAAATTTGTTCTCAATTTCTAAATCCGTAATCCGTTGTTCAAGTTCCTTTATTTTTGCTTCACTTAACTGATTGGTTTCGCTGCTATCCTTTATTTGATTGATTTGTGATTTCTTTTTAGACACTTTAGGTGGCCTTCCTTTCCTCGCGGAAAGGCCATCAAGTCCTCTTTCATGATAAGCTCTTCGCCAATTAGCGATTAGACTTGGATTATTCATGTTTAATGAATTGGCCAATTCGCGATAACTCATTTCCGTACTTTCATACAATTCTATCGCATTTAATTTGAATTCAACAGTATAAACCTGTTGAGTCCGCCTTTTCTTTAAACCATCTACACCAAATTCATAATAGTTATTAACCCACCTTCGTAAAATAGAAGGATCTATTCCTGCTTTATTAGCTAAGGTTCGATAACTTCCTTTTTCGCAATATAGTCTCCTACTAAATTCAGTTTAAATTCTAATGAATATTTAGACATAAAAATAACCCCCAAAAGTTGAATTCTTAGTCCAACTTTTGGGGGTCACTACAAAAAGCTGGGTGTTTTCCTTCCAATAAATTTAGTGGAGCTGCTTGGTTAAGGCCGCTAATTTTTCTGAGGCTGTCTTTCCTTCATCTTTTAAGACCTCTTTTTCAGACAAGATAAAGGAGCCCCCCACTGCCAATACGGCATCATTGGCTAAATAGTCGGTGAAGTTATCATTATTGACCCCGCCAGTGGGGATGAATTGAATATCAAAGAAAGGTCCTGCTAAAGACTTAATCGCTGACAGCCCCCCATAGACATTGGCTGGGAAGAATTTCACCACGTCAAGGCCTAAATCCATGGCTTGCATGATTTCACTTGGAGTAACTGCTCCGGGGAAAACAGGAATATCTTCCTTCAAACAATAGTTGACCACTTCAGTCGATAAACCAGGACTGACAATAAATTGCGCGCCATGGTCAACGGCGTCCTTGGCGGTATCCAAGTCACGGACTGTGCCTGCTCCCACAACTAATTTTCCCCTATCCGACAATTGCTGGATGGCTTGAGAAGCCAGGTCACTGCGGTAGGTCACTTCGATAAAGGATAAGTTATTTTCGCTTAAAACCGCCTCAGCTAAGGCTACCGACCCTAAGTCATTGACCGTGTATAAGGGTAAGAGTTGCTCTTTACCCAATTGTTCTTTAAAAGTTTCTGCCATACCTAATGCCCTCCACTCATTGCAATTACGCTGCTTATTATTATTCAGTCTAACACGATTACTAGGATTTGCTAGAAAAAAGCCCCGGACTGCTTTATATTTTCTTGAAAACAAAAAAGCCCTTACAGATTTTGGGTAAGCATTGTAAGGGACTCACAGGCTTATTATAGCAGCTTGTTAACGCTTTCGCAAGCGATTTCATCACTTTATCAGTCATTTTAGAATTTTTATAAAGAAGACCACTAAATATAAAAGCTTAATTAAATTTTAAAAATAATCAGGCCGAGCCATCCAGGAAGTCTCAAGCTTAGTCAAATAGGTCAAAGAGCGCAGGAAAATTTCTTCCTTGGCCTTATCAATATCCTATGATAGAACACTTTTCGGACACAAGATATAGTGTTTACACTTATTTTTATAAGAAAACAGCACAATATATAGTTAGAGAGTAGGGATTACAATAGTGATAGTTTTTGCTGGAACCATCGGCGCAGGAAAATCGACCTATGCCGGAAAATTAGCTGAATATTTAGGCACAAAAGTATTTTACGAACCTGTCGAGGAAAACCCCATCCTTGATAAATATTACCAAGACCCCAAGAAATATGCCTTTTCCTTACAGATTTACTTTTTAAACCAACGTTTTAAAAATATTAAGGCAGCCTTTTTCGATAATAATAACGTTTTGGACCGTAGTATTTACGAAGACGAGCTTTTCACCTATTTGAATGTCTTAAACGGGAATATCTCTGAAGAAGAGTTTGCCATCTACCGTGACTTACTAGCCAACATGATGGAAGAATTAGACAGCCTACCTAAAAAGGCTCCTGACCTCTTAGTCTTTTTAGATAGTTCCCTAGACAACGCTGTCAAAAACATCAAAAAACGGGGCCGGGTTTATGAACAACCAAGTTCTGATAACGGCCTTTACGATTATTACCGTCAACTCCACAGCCACTATGGTCAATGGTATGCAGAATATGACCAGTCACCTAAAATGCGGCTAAATGTGGATAATTATGACATTCATCGCCCCCAAGACGCCCAAATTATTTTCGATAGCATTGGCACTTACTTAGAAAAAATTCAATAGAAAACGAGGAAAATATATGCAAGAACAAAACAAAGCCACTAAGACCCTGTCCTTAAAAGAATGTATTCACCGCGCCTTAAAACCACTCAACAAGGTGGAATTAGCCATCATCGCTTTTGGTTTTATCGTCTCCTTGGGATTTAATTTATACGGAATTATTACCAGTTTAACCAGCCAAGAATTTGACCTTAACATCCTTATGTCTCTAGGGATGAGTATCTTTGGATTTTTAGGCACTTGGACCTTAGCCATTCAATGGCAACCCACTTTTATCGTTAACGGGATTCAAAACATCTTCGGCATTGCCGCTGCCGCTATCCTAGGAATATACGGAGATATGTTTTCATCTATTTACTATCTCATCACCGAATTTGTTGGCCACTTCAGTTGGGCTAAACGTCGGGACGAAAATGGTGACCTCCACGTGGACCAATACTTTAATTTAAAAATAATTTGCCAAGCTGTCTTCTTCTGGACTATTGGTTTAGGGGCCTTCTCCTATGTATTGGGTGGCCAACAAATTGTCTTAGACGCCATCACTAACGGGATTTCCTTTACCGCCCAACAACGTCAAGTGACTGGTCACAAGGACGGCTACTATCTCTGGTTAATTAACGACGTCCTCTCTGTAATTCTTTGGTTACAAGCAGGCAACCTCATTGTTGGTTTCTCTTACCTAGGCATGTTAGCCCAAGGGATTGCCGGTTTAATTATCTGGTCTAAAGGCAAGAGCTCGGCCTTAGAATACGAAAACGAATGCATCGACTAAAAACTTGTCGCTTCCATCTTCAACAACACAATAAATAAAAAAGTGCAGCAAGCACAAAAGGATCACTGAGAAGTTCTGATCGCTCCTACTTCTCAAGCAAAGTCCTTTGGCTTGCTGCATTTTTGTTTTACTTATGTCTTTTTAATCGTTTATTCAGGATCGTCCACTTCTAAGTGCCAAATATCCTCATTATATTCCAAAATGGTACGGTCACTGGAGAAGTAGCCCGCTTCTGAAATATTGACTAGGACCTTATCCAACCAAGCTTCTTGGTCTTCATAGTCTTGGTACATCTTATCTTTGAGGGCAATGTATTCTTCTAAGTCAATCATCGCCATGAAGTAGTCCTTGTTCTTGATATCTTCATAGAGACGCCGTAATTGACTTTCGTGGCCTAAGCGAATCATTTCCGCACTCACAATAAAGTCGACCAGGGCTTTAATGGCGGGACGATTATAGTAATCTTGCGGATTATAGCCATTATTCGCATAGAGATCAATAATCTCATCACTAGACTTACCAAAGGTGTAGATGTTGTCTTCCCCTACCCGCTCAGCAATTTCCACATTCGCCCCATCCAAGGTACAAATGGTTAAGGCACCGTTGAGCATAAATTTCATATTACCCGTCCCACTCGCTTCTTTTGAAGCCAAGGAAATTTGTTCAGAAATATCAGCCGCCGGAATGAGGTATTCTGCTTCCGTGACATTATAGTTGGAAACAAACTCAACCTGTAAATAAGGAGCCACTTCAGGATCTTCCTTAATCAGTGCTGACAAGGTGAGAATTAAGTGGATAATATCTTGGGCAATGGTATAGGCTGGAGCGGCCTTGCCCCCAAAAAGAATGGTGATTGGGGTTTGGGGACGGTTGCCGTTCTTGATATCAAAATATTTGTAGATAATATAAAGGGCCAACATTTGTTGACGTTTATACTCATGGATCCGTTTAATTTGAACATCAATAATCGAATCTGGCTTAATCTCGATCCGTTTACTTACCCTTAAATGTTCCGCTAAACCTTCTTTATTGGCCTGCTTAATTTGGGCTAATTGATTCATGAAATCCTTATTATTCTTTTCTTTGCTTAAATCGCTAAGATCGGAGATCCCTTGATGCCATTGGTCGCCAATACTTTGGTCAATTAAATGAGCCAAACGCGGATTGGCAGCCATAATCCAACGTCTAAAGGTGATCCCATTAGTTTTATTGGAGAATTTTTCTGGGTAAATATCGGCAAAGGCCTTGAGCTCACTATTCACCAAGATCTGCGAATGTAAGCGGGCCACACCATTAGTCGAAAAGCCAAAGTGGATGGCAATGCTGGCCATATGGACCGTGTTCGAGCCATCGATAATCTCAACCACATGATTATCGGGAAACTCTTCCTTAATCTGACGGTCCAAGCGGCAAATAATATTAGCAATTTCCGGTTGAACGGCTTCAATATCTGCCAGTGGCCATTTTTCCAAGGCCTCACTTAAAATAGTATGGTTAGTAAAGGCGACTACCTGGCGGACAACTGCCACCGCTTCTTCAAAAGTAAAGTCATGGTCTTCAGTTAAGAGTCGGATTAATTCAGGAATAATGAAGGTAGGGTGGGTATCATTAATCTGGATGACCGCGTAGTCAGCTAAATCATGGAGATTGGACCCTCGATCCAAGGCTTCACGAATAATTAATTGGGCAGCATTAGACACCATAAAGTATTGTTGATAGATTCTCAGCATCCGTCCCACATGGTCAGAGTCATCAGGATAGAGGAAAAGGGTCAGGTTTTCAGGGATATTTTTCTTATCAAACTGGATAGTTCCCCATTGGATTAAATCAGAATTCACCGTGTCCAGGTCAAATAAGCGGAGGCGGTTACGTTCCCCTTTTTTAAAGCCGATAATATCAATCTCATATAAGGTAGAAGCGACTGGCCCATTTTTAAAGGGAACGGTAAAAGTGGTCTCAGTGCGGTTTAACCAAGTTCTCCCCCCTAACCAATCATCAGGCTTGGCGGTTTGCTGGTTATTATCAAAGAATTGACGGAAGAGACCGAAATGATAATTTAAACCAATGCCGTCCCCGTTCATGCCTAAGCTGGCAATAGAATCTAAGAAACAAGAAGCCAAGCGTCCCAACCCTCCATTACCGAGTGAAGGTTCTTTTTCTGCTTGTTCCACTTCCGTTAAAGATCGGCCGTGAGCCTGTAATTCTTCTTCAACTTGGTCATAGATCCCTAAGTTTAAGAGATTATTGACCAGTAATTTACCAATCAAGAATTCTGCCGATACATAATAAAGTTTTTTCTTACTGTGATTAGTGGCTAAGCCTTTGCTTTTATCTTTGATTAAATCGAGTAATAAATAATAAAGTTCCTGGTCACTAATATCTTCTATGGACTTATGAAATTGGTTTTTTGCCATAGCTGCTATTGTATTCATAGGTGGATCCTTTCTCGTACTTGGATAATAACAACTAAAAAGTTGTATCCACTTTAAAAAATTAAGTAATATACTATTAAAATAGCTGATTTCATCTCATTGAGCAAGCGTTTTCTATTTTCCCTTGAGATAAAAACAAGACTTAACCACTTAAAATATAAAACGACTGGTCTTTAGTTAGTAGAAGAAACATGTTTGAGTTAATAAAAAAGAGGGCCTCTGCCCTCTTTTTCGCGCTTGTCGCACTCTATTCAAACGTGCTCACTGACAAAAGTGAACTCCGCTTCAGAAATATTTGGCAATCCTTTTCAAGGATTTCCGCATATTTCTTCCAGCCTTTCACTTTTTTGTCGTCAGCTCGCACTCTATTCTAATATGCGCGGGCAAACCAAACGGTGTGTTTTGCGGGCTTTCCGCTAACTAGATCGACGTTTTTTTCTACTGCTGGTTCAAAGGGGATATTCCGGGTAGTGAAGCCGGTTTCTTCTTTGACCTTGGCTTCTGTTTCTTCCGTGCCATCCCAGCCAGCAAGGACCCAGCCTGGATATTCACCCTTTTCTTCACAAGACTTGATATGTGCCTTTAATTGGTCTAGGGTGTCGATGTCGAAATGTTCATGGTCATGACGGAATTGATCTGCCTTGTCATAGAGACGTTTTTGCATGGTTTCCATTTCACTGGCAACCTTGTCGAGTAAGTCATCTAAGTTAACCGCTTCTTTGTCCTCTAAGTCACGCATCTTAATCATGCATTGGCCATTTTCCATATCCCGTGGACCAAATTCAATCCGTAGCGGAACCCCTTTCACTTCAGCTTCATTGTATTTGTAACCCGCTGAATTATTGGAATCATCTAAATAGGTTGAATAGCCGGCTGCTTGTAGGTCCTTTTCAATGGCTTCTAGGCGAGTAAGAACTTCAGGGTTCTTCTTCACATTGCCAACTGGAATCAAAGCAATTTGAATTGGCGCCATTTTTGGTGGGAAGACAACTCCCTTTTCGTCACCATGGGCCATAATCATGGTCCCGATCAAGCGGGTCGAGACGCCCCAAGAACTGGTATGGGCATAAACGTGTTGGTTTTCGGTATTAAGATACTTAATATCAAAGGCTTCGGCAAAATTGGTCCCCAAGTAATGTGAGGTCCCTGCTTGAACAGATTTGGTGTCTTTCACCATGGCCTCGATCGAATAGGTATCCACCCCACCAGCAAATTTTTCCGAAGGTGTTTTTTGACCAGCGTAAACGGGTAAGGCTAATAAGTCTTCGACGGTTTCTTGATATACCTTAAGGAAGTGCATAGTCCGTTCCCGGGCTTCCTCTTCGCTAGCGTAGGCACAGTGGCCTTCTTGCCAGAGAAATTCAGAGGTTCTTAAAAATGGTAGGGTCCGTTTCTCCCAGCGGAAGACATTGGCCCATTGGTTAAGTTCCATAGGTAAGTCACGGTAAGAGTTAATCCAGTCTGACATGGCATTACCAAAGAGGGTTTCTGAGGTTGGACGAAGGGCAACTGGTTCCTCTAATTCTTCATCACCAGCCCGGGTTACCCAGGGTAGTTCAGGGGCAAAGCCCTCAACATGGTCAGCTTCTTTCTTGAAGAAAGATTCTGGGATTAACATGGGGAAGTAGCAATTCTTTACCCCTGATGCTTTAAATTTCTTATCAAATTCGGTCTTAATTTTTTCCCATAAGGCATAGCCATTAGGTTTAAAGACCATGGTTCCACGAACAGGACCATAGGCAAATAAATCAGCCTTTTGAATACTTTGTAAATACCACTTAGAAAAATCATTTTCTTGTAAATGACTTGTTGTTTCTTTTGCCATTGTAATCTCCTTTTTCACTTTATCCGATAAAAAAAGCGAGTCCACCATCCCCTAAAAGGACGATATGACTCGCGGTACCACCTTTATTAAGCTTTTGCTTATCTCATTGGACGATAAGGGTGTCTCCCCTGCAAATGCTTGCACTTGCTAAGTCTTACTTAGTAGGTTCAATTGTGAGCGGGGTAGTTTTTTCAGCAGCCAAACTCTCTCTTAACCCTTCAACAATTTACTAGTCTAAACTAACTCCCATTGTGGCCGACTTGGGGCCTTTTGTCAATAGGAAAAAGCTCAATGCTTAGAGAAATACTGTCAAGAATGGTTTTTCGTTACAAAAACTTTTTCTATTTATCATTTTGTGATAATGTTTTTAAATTAATATTTTATATATATAATGAAAGAGACAGGTGTTTTCTTAGACAGCAAGCTAGCTTAAGCGCTTTTCAGCGTAATAAGCTACGATAACTTTTAAGGAAAGATTTTATTTTTTATGAAAGTTAATGAAAACGTGATATAATGAATTAGTAAACGGTTGCAAAAGAAAAACACCTTTGCTATATTAAGTCAGTAAATTTTTTCGAAGGAGTTTTATTATGGAGAAACAAAACGTGACAATCTATGATGTCGCCCACCAAGCAGGGGTATCCATGGCCACAGTTTCACGTGTCGTTAACGGAAATCCTAATGTGCGCCCTAAGACTAGAGAAAAAGTCATGAAAGTGATTAAAGAATTAAATTACCATCCTAACGTCATTGCCCGCGGTTTAGCCAGCAAGCGGACCCGCTATATCGGGGTACTCTTACCAGACATTACTAACCCTTATTACAGTTCTCTGGCTTTGGGGATCGATGATATTGCTAATATGTATGAATACAATATTATTTTAGCTAACGCCGACCCTGAGCATGACGCTGCTGGGGTGGAAAGCTTAATTATGAAGCAAGTCGACGGCATTATCTTTATCGGAAATAGCATTTCTCAAGAAGCCCGGCAAAAAATTTTCGCCGCTGGTCGTCCTTGCGTCTTCACTGATTTAGTCGATCCTGAAGCAACCATGCCTACGATTAATATAGACGTGGAAGATGCCTACTACCAAGTCACTAAAGATTTCTTAGCTAAGGGTAAGAAACGAATCGCCCTCGTTGGTAGTGACCAAGGCTTCAAAGTAAGCCAAAGCCGGCAATTACAAGGTTATGAAAAGGCCCTAACAGAAGCTGGACATGCCGTTAATGAAGACTTATTAATTGCGGCGAAGTCGCCTTCTTATGACTCAGGCTATGCCCTTTACGAGACTTTCTCTGAAATAGAAGCGGATGCTGCTATTGCTACCGATGATACCATCGCCATTGGCTTACTCAATGCCTTATTAGATAATGGTGTTAAGATCCCTGAAGAGGTCGAAATCATGGCTTCAGATAATTCTTCAATTGTCAACATGTCACGTCCAGAACTCTCCTCAATTGCCCCACCAATCTATGATATTGGTGCTGTTGCCATGCGGGCCTTGACCAAGTTAATGGAAAATGAAACGCTTGACACTGACCTGAAGCTTCCTTACCAAATCATAAAGGGAGGAACCACCAGTTAATCAAGCGGCTTAATTAGAAAGTAGGATGTCACTATGGAAAACGAAACAAAGGATTTAGTCCTTAATTGTCAAGACACACTTGTTGTCCATGAAATGCTAATTTTACCTGCCCATACTAACCCAGCTGGGAACCTCTATGGTGGGGAGTTACTCTATTTAATCGACAATGTGGCTAGTCTCGCTGCCCATAAGGCCACCCGCTGTTCTGGGGTAACAGCCTCCTTGGACAATATGAACTTCATTAGTCCCTTTAAATTAGGAGAAATTGTCCGCATTGAGTGTTATGTCACTGGGACTGGTCATCGCAGCTTGGAAGTCTTTGTCAAAGTGATTGGTGAAAACTATCAGGAAAACCGTAAATTCATTGGAGCAACCTCTTTCTTAACCTTTGTCGCTACTCCAAAAGAAGATGAAGAGTTTACCATGCCCAAAATTCAACCGGAAACCGATGAAGAACGCTACATCTGCGCTGGTTATGGCTCCCGTCGCAAGATCCGCCAAGAGCAACGCAAAGAGGATCAAATCATCCAAGAGAAAATGAAACACCATTTCCATTAAGCACAAGCGGCTTAATCTTTTAAAGTTGTCCAAAAAAGAGGTCAGAATTTTTCCTGACCTCTTTTTCTTTGAAGTTTTTGTAGAAATTATTTAGCGGCTTCAACTGCGGTTTTAATTTCATGAATTAAGTCCGCATCATCCAAGCCAGTGACATCTTGGATGACTTCTTCCAAGGGTTGTTTTTGTAATTTTTCTTGTAAGGCCACACTTTGGTCGTCTTGGGGATTATCAAAGTTAAAGGCTAGGCCAACCACTGTTAGCAGGTTGTTATAGTCTAAGCCACGTTCCTTTAATTCACGGATAGGACGGATAAAGCGTTCGTTATAACCCAACTTACGGATTGGTGTCCGACCTACCCGGTTGACTTGGTCAACAATCATTGGATTTTGGAAACGTTCAACAATTTTTTCCCGGTAAGCGGCCATATCTGCTTCCTTAAAGTTCCACTTGGCCATTAACAAGCTGCTGGTTTCTTTAAGGACTGCTTTCAAACGTTCTAAGATGGTGCCTTCTTCTAAGGCTTGGCCAATGGTTTGATAGCCCTTAGCTGCTCCAGAATAAGCCACAGAAGCATGTCCAGTATTGACCGAGAATAGCTTCCGTTCAATGTAAGGTTCCAGGTCATCCACATAAAGAACCCCGTCTAAGCGAATGTTCTTAGCTTTGGAGTGGGTTTGGTCAACCACCCATTCTTTGAAGGGTTCGACACTAACAAAGAGGGCATCCTCATGGTGTTGCTCAGGGACAATCCGGTCGACAGCTGCATTGGGAAAACCAACATAGCGATCAATATAGTCTTGATCTTGGTCGGTCAGGTATTTATCGACTTCTTGGTGTAAGAAATCGGTCCCTCCAATCATGTTTTCACAAGCAATGACATCAATAGGTTCGCTCACCCCAGCTTGGCGGCGTGCTTGTAAGCCTTGGGCAATTAATTCAGCAATATAGGGAAGGATATTAGGGCCAATCGCAGTGGTAATGATATTTGCTTCCTGAATGGCTTGAACCACGGCTTCAGGATTCTTTCCATTATTAATGGCTTTCACACCAGAAATATCAATTTTTTCTTCTCCTGGTGCCGCATAACCAATTTGGTAGGATCCTCGTTCATTCAAGGCATCCACGATCGTTTCATTCACATCCACAAAATCAACGGTAAAACCATTGGCGACTAATACTTCACCAATAAAACCACGTCCGATATTTCCCGCACCAAAATGTACAGCTTTCATTAAACTTCTGCCTCCTCAAAAATAGCAATAATTTCTTGGGCACTTGTTGCATTGACTAAGCGTACAACACTGTCCATATCTGAACATACAACTGCAATCTTGGATAAAAGATCCAAGTGTTCATTTCCAATCCCCGCAATGCCAAAAACCATCATAGCCATTTTTTCTTCTGGCTCATCGGGGGCAAAATCTACCCCGAATGGTACTTGGATAACCGAAATACCAGTTGCTTTTACCTTATCTTTACCTTCATCGGTGCCATGGGGAATGGCAATAAAATTCCCCATATGGGTTGAAACCACTTCTTCACGGGCTAACATGGAATCAATATATTCTTCTTCCACATCACCGTCATCAACAAGCAATTGCCCAGCTGCACGAATGGCATCTTCTTTATTAATAAAGGATTGATTCAAACGAATCATCGATTCTTTTAATTCCATTTCCTCACTCCTTTTATCTCCAGGAATACTCCTACATCATTTTTGCTTTTTTATAGACTGTCCATATTTTTTATGGTAGCCAGTAATATGTTATTCAATAACTGTTTCAAGTGTCCTTCATCGCCTCGATCATAGAGGGAGAGATTAGCATCATTTTCAATCACGGAACTCGATATTGCTCCCATCACTTCCTGTATCCAGGGAGTTAAGGGATTGGGGGCTAAGAGTAGTAGCAAACGTCTAAGGGTCATCATTTGGTGGTCCATGCCCAAAATAGGGTAACCCTCCGCCAAGTCATAAATGACAAAGTATGGCTCTAGGACCTCAACATGACTCGTATGGAAGAGTCCGATACTTGAATGCGGGATGCCGATAGCCGATTCTTTAAATCGCTGCATGACCGCCTCGCTGACCTGCTGGCTATTACCAACTTGCTGGCCTCTAAGTTGCCCTATTTGCTGGTCAAGTAAGGCTTTGAGATCAAGCTTAGCCTTTCCAGTATTATTGACCTTAATCACTTGAAAGCTTTGGTAGACTTGATAAGCCTCTTTGATCTTATGATAATAATTTTCTAAACTGAGCTCCTGATTATTTCTCGCTAAGCTTCTTACTTCCCCAGTCCGATTGTTAGCTCCTACCCGGTCCTTATTTTGAGCGATTTGCTCAATTTCTATTTCTAAGGCCTTTAATTCATCGTCTAAGAGCAAGGGGGAGACCAAGTGATAGTGACGGCTGAGCCCTGGTAAGAACAGGGTGGATAAGACGATATCATAGGAAGTTAGCGCAACTTGATTTAAGGCTGATAATTTCACCACATCAATCAATAGATTTTGTTTAATGTACTTTTTCAAACGGTTTTCCAGAATTTTTGTCGTTCCCATCCCACTCGCGCAAACCAAGAGCAAGGAAATTTGCTGGCGGCCTTGGGGGTGACGTTCCAGGGAAGTTGCAAAGTGAATAACAATATAGGCCAATTCATCACGGCCAATCTTCTGTCCCGGGAAGGCTTGAGAAAAGCTCGTCCTCACTGCCTGGTAAAGGTCAAAATATTGGTCAGTTATCCGGTCCAATAAGGTATGGGGAGATTCTTGAAATTCACTCACTTCCGGTCGGTTAAAGGTCGCCTGGATATGGGTGACTAAATTATAGTAAAGGGCTGAATCAGTGCGGAAATCGTTGGCCGTTTTTTCACTGACAACTTGGATAAGCTCGGAAACCTGATAGAGGAAGGTTCCATCGTAATTTTCAATCAACAAGTGTTCAAGCGGCTTGTAATTGACCCCTTCTAACTGCTGGGCCAAGAAATTCCGTTCATTAATACCAATCGGTAAGGCTAAAGCATTCGATATCCAAGTCATGATTTGCTGAGCTAACTGTTGTTCAGTTTTTCCGGGCCGGGAAAGGGCTAAGTGTTTGCTTTTTTCTTGCCCTCCATCTTCTAAATCCTGACCCGACTTTAAACGAAAAATAGTGACCGTGACTTGGAGCATAATCAGCTTCAACTGGTTATCCGTCACCTTAGCAAAGGTTGTCGGATTCAAACGATTAAAGATTTGCTGGACTAATTCCAAGTCTTCCCCTTCCAGTAAAGCCATAAAGGCTTGACTGTTTTGTCCGCCTTGGCGGTTGGGATGAAAGAAGGTATATTCGTCAATATTTTGACTTAAAAGTGAACTCAGCATTTGCCGGCGTTCGGCTTCCCAGCCCCTAACCAAATAATTCTTCCTATCATCACGAACTAGGTGGAGGTCATAATTCAATAGGGCCTCACCAACCGCCTTGAGGTCAGTTTGAATGGTGGCTGGGCTGACGCCATAACCCTCTGCCAGATCTTGCCTAGTCAATTCTGGGTTTTCTAGTAATAATTGGCAGGCTAGATGCTGCTGGCGTATCTCCCGGTCAAAGAAAGGCCAGGATGCTTGCCTTTGCTTTGGTCCAAGAATATCCATTAAATCATAAGCCGTAAAGTCCTTGGGGTAACGTAAGAAGTAACCCTTCTTGCGGTCACGACCGATTTCGATCCCAAACTTGTTCAAGGAAGCTGCTAAATTATTCAATTCCCGATAAACTGTACGCTGGCTGACTTGTAAGGACATCTTTAAACTTTCTAAGCTCACGCCATCGCCTTGCTCCATAAAGCACTGTAATATGACCCGTTCTCGTTCTGAAAAGTACATGGCCTAATCCTCTCTATAAAAGCTACTTTGCCTTAATAGTACACCATGAGACCAGCTAATGGAAAACTTTATCTGACTTAAGTCGCTTATTTATCAAAGGATGGCTAAAGGCCTTATTCTCCTAAGGATTGAATCAATGAATAGTAATTCCCTTCATCAATCAAACGGTCAAAATGAATGACTCTAGCCTTTTGGAAATGTTCCTTGGCTGTTTGATAGTCATCACTCTGTACGATCACCAAGATATTGTCTTGGTCCTTAATCTCTTCCAGTGCTTGAGCAGAAGCATGGATATTTTTATCAGGGGCTTTTTTGACAAGTAAATTTCTAAAGATGGAAGCGGCAATCGTCGTGCCACCAACACCAGGTCCTTGAAAGGCAAAGACGACCTTGTTAATACCAGCATAATCAGATGCTTGCGCTTGACTAGCGTCTTTATCAGCGGACTCACTAGCGCCATCAGATACTTCAGCTTCAACCGTTTCTACATCTTCGTCTAACATATCCGCTAAAATTTCATCATAGCGATCAGAATCCATAAAGTTATTCACCGAAATATGGGTGGAAGATGGCGCTTTCTTACGGGCTTGAGGGGTTAATTCTTGTTGGGTGATGACTAAGGTCTTCGCATCGTCACTCAGGTTATTAATGGCTGAGTTGGTCACGGGTTGAGTCAAGCCTAATTGTTTGGCTTTCTTTCTTAATAGGGAAGCCCCCATGGCACTTGACCCCATCCCAGCATCACAGGCAAAGATAATCCGGTCGATTTGGTTGACGTCTGGAACTTCATCTGAAGTCGCTTCAACATCAGCACTTTGACCTTTCGATTCAGCCTTGGCTTGAGAAACAGCTGCTTGTTGCTTAGCAAAGTTGTCTTCTTGGGAACGGTCGGTTTTTAGGATTAAAGCAGCAACCGCAAAGGATACCGCAGCAGCGGCAGCAACAGCTAGGAGCATAGGTAGATGGTCGCCACGAGCAGTTACCCCAAAAATAGCAAAAATGGAGCCTGGAGAAGCAGGTCCAGTTAAACCAACATTGAGGAGGACGTTAACAAAGGTCCCCGTTACCCCACCAGCGATAACCGCTAAGATTAAGAGAGGCTTGGTCATCACATAAGGGAAGTAAATCTCATGAATCCCACCAAGGAAGTGGATGATCATAGCTCCCCAACTGGAAGATTTGGCGCTACCCTTACCAAAAATGGCAAAGGCTAGTAAAACGCCCAGACCAGGGCCAGGGTTGGCTTCTAAGAGATAGAGTACCGATTTACCCACTTCAGCAACTTGGGCTGAACCTAGTGGTGTTAAGATCCCATGGTTGATAGCATTGTTTAAGAAGAGGATCTTAGCGGGCTCAATCAAGACATTGGCCAAAGGTAAGAAACCCAGTTCCATGATCTTATTGACGCCAATTTCCATCCATTCAGTTCCCCAACTCACCAGTGGTCCAACTGCAAAGAAACCGAGTAAGGCTAAGAAGAAGCCCAGAATCCCGCTAGAAAAGTTATTGACTAACATTTCAAAACCAGAAGGGATTTTTTCTTGGAAGGCTTGGTCAAATTTCTTAATGACCCAACCGGCAAAGGGGCCCATGGCCATAGCACCAATAAACATTGGCGTTTCGGGTGGCGCACCACCGATAACTCCCATCGTAGCAATGGTCGCAACAACAGCACCCCGCTGTTGGTAGACCAGGGCACCACCAGAATAAGCAATTAATAATGGCAAGAGATAACGTTGCATGGCTCCACCAACAGCATTTAAGCTTTCATTAGGTAGGTAACCCGTTGGAATGAAGAGCGCAGCAAAAATCCCCCAGGCTATAAAGGCACCGATATTAGGCATGACCATGCTAGAGAGATGGCGTCCCAATTTTTGGATACCTGCCTTCAAGCCGGAAGACTTGGCTTGTGACTGTTCCATAATATTTCCTCCTTCATCGAATCATTGTAATAAGTATTTACACCATTATTGTACAGAATATCTGTATACGCTTTCAATGGATTTGCCGGCTAGTTTTGGCAAAGTGCCCGCTGCCAAAATTTATGCCAAGATGCTTTAATCATCTCTCCCCCCTTTTCACCTATTCAACTTTGTGATTTTTTTGTTAAAGTGCCGGTTTTACTTTCAAAATCTACTTTTCCCACAGATTTATTTTCCTATCCGTGTTAAACTAGGGGTAAGATTTTTATCAACTTATATCTTTTATGGAGGTACAAAAATGAAAGTTTATATTTATGATGACGTCGAAACAGCCAGCCAAGCCGCTTTAAATTACTACCAAGAAGCCTTAGCTGATGGGCCTAAAGTCTTTGGCTTAGCTACCGGTTCGACACCAGAAAAACTCTACCAAGAAATCGTTGCTTCTGACTTAGACTTTACCGACAGTCTTTCCTTTAACTTGGATGAATATGTTGGCTTAGAAGCCAGCCACCCACAAAGCTATAATTACTTTATGCACAAACACCTCTTCAACGAAAAACCCTTCAAACATAACTATCTCTTAAATGGGGCCAACCCTAACGAAGAAGAGGAATGTTCACAATTTGAAAACTTGCTCCAAGAACATCCGATTGACCTACAATTACTCGGTATTGGACGCAACGGTCATATTGGTTTTAACGAACCCGGTTCTTCCTTCACCAGTAAGACCCGTAAAATTGAACTAACGGAATCAACTATCGAGGCTAACAGCCGTCTCTTTGACTCTCCTAGTGATGTCCCAACCGCAGCTTATAGTATGGGGATCGGTTCCATTTTAAACAGCAAAAACATCTTGCTCTTAGCCTTTGGTGAAGAAAAGGCAGCCGCTGTGAAAGCCATGGTGGAAGGTCCAGTGACTGAAGAAGTCCCAGCTAGCGCCCTCCAAAAACACCCTAATGTTGTTGTCATTCTGGACCAAGCAGCCGCTAGCCAACTAAGCGGTGAGGCAGATGCCTAAACCCATCCTCTACCTAGGTACCCAATATAAGGACCAAGCCCGTGGGCAACTAGCAGAGCTGAGTGACCGCTATCAAATTAAAGACAAAAACCAACTTGAAGCGAGTGACTACGCCCAAATCGAAATCTTTTTCGGTAGCGACTTAGATACCCTAAGAGCCATCTACCAAGGAGAAGACCGCCATTTAGCCTGGCTTCAATTAGATACCGCTGGAGCTGACTACTTGCCCCAAGAAGTTATGGCCGATCCCAAAGTAACGGTGACGACCGTTTCAGGAATCCATGCCCCTTCCATTGCTGAGAGTATTTATGGTTATCTCTTAGGGGTTTTCCACCAACTCTTTATCTACCATGACCAACAAGAAGAAAATAACTGGCACCGTTATGAGCATGTGAAGAATCTGGCAGGTAAAAAGGCACTCCTTTACGGGACTGGCCATTTAGCCAGTGAAATTGCCCGGATTGGCCAAGCTTTTGGTTTAAGCTGCTACGGAGTTAATACCTCGGGGAGACCGGTAGAACATTTCCAAAACACCTACACCCAAACGAGTGTGACCGAGCAGCTTGGCAAAATGGATATCATTATTAATACCCTTCCGGCAACATCAGAGACTGAAAATATCTTTAATCAGCACTTCTTTAAGCAGATGAAGATCAATAGCTATTTCATCAATGTGGGCCGTGGCAATGCTGTGGTAGAGGCTGACCTCCAAGCCGCCCTGGAAGAGGAAAAGATCGCCGGAGCCTATCTAGATGTCTTTCAAGAGGAACCCTTAGGAGAAGACAGTCCCCTATGGCAGACTAAAAATCTCTTAATCACACCCCATGCCTCTGGGCGGGTAGAACACTTCCGTGATGATATTTTTAAGATTTTCTATCAAAATTACCAAGCTTACCTAAGCGGTAACTATCCAAGTATCAACCGCCTAGATAAAAAAAACGGCTACTAAAACATTCGCCTCATAAAAAGCCACTTACCCCTTCCCTTCAAGGAAGCAGTAAGTGGCTTTTTTACATAGCTATTATTCATTAAATCTAAGATATTATTCATCAAATTTAAGCATATTTGGCATTCATTTGTTTTTCCCAACGGTTCAAGAACTTGGTTAAGGTAAAGGTCAAGATAAAGTAAATGACCATAGAAATCAACAATGGAATAATCCCTTGATAGGTAATGCTGGTAACCGCCCGGGTTTGGAAGGTTAATTCAGCAATACCGATAGTCGATACAATGGATGACTCCTTAATCAAGGTCACAAATTCATTCCCCAAAGCTGGCCAAATTGACCGTAAAGATTGTGGAAAGATAACCTTCTTCAGGGTGGTCAAACGGTCTAAACCAAGAGAACGTGCGGCTTCAGTTTGCTCCTTATCAACCGCTTGGATCCCCCCACGGATAATCTCACTAATATAAGCTCCCGAGTTTAAGGACACCGCAATCAAGGCTGAAAGCAAGGCAGGTACGTTAAATAATCCACCGATTCCTAAGAACATAAAGAGGACTTGGATCATTAAAGGCGTCCCCCGAATGAATTCAACATAGGCCATAGCAATACCGGATAAAATTTTGTTCTCAGTCAGACGCATAACAGCTAAGATAGCCCCTAGGGTTAAGCCAAAGACCACACTGACCGCTGAAATCAGCAGAGTCATTTTTATGCCGTTCCAGTAATAAGGCCAATAGGATAACCAGTCAACCCCTTGTTCAGCTTGTTCTTGACCTTCACTAATAATCAAATCATAAGATTCATCTAGCCATTGATCCATCAAACCTTGGTCTTTGACTTCTTGGACACTTTGGTTGATAGCGGCTTGTAGGTCAGGTTGGTTTTTGGGCATAACTACCCGTTTAGAGTTATCGTCTTCTAATTTAAAGTGACCATTGATCATTTCTAAGGCATCTTCATGGGCGCGAACGTGGGCACCACCCACACCAGAGTCGATAATAACTCCATCAATTTGCCCCGTAAGTAAGGCAGAGATTAAATCAGGGAGTTGTTGCATAGCATGCTTACCCACATGAGGCATTTGTTCATTGGCTAGCCCTTCTTGAATCGATCCTTGTTGGTAACCTACCGTCATATCGGGAGTGAAAGAATCTTTATCATGGATCTTTTCAGCATCATCTTTGCGGATAATAATGGCTTGTTCGTCATTTTGGTAACCATCAGAGAAGTCAACCGACTTAGCTCTTTCTTCAGTATACCCCATCCCAGAAATGATAATATCGATATTTCCCGCTTCCATGGAAGATAGGAGACTAGAGAATTCCATAGTCACAACATTTAATTTAACCCCGAGGTCATCGGCAATTTTTTGTCCTAATTCAATATCCGCTCCAGCCACGGTTTGTTGGCCGTCTTTCATGGTAATAAATTCAAAAGGTGGATAGTCAGGACTAACCCCCATTCGAAGTTCACCACGGTCTTTTATGCTTTGGAGGAGTGAATTCTCGCTAGGGGCCTGGCCCTTGTCTTCCTCACCATAGACTTGTGGGGCTAAGAGACCGGATAGGGTCGTTAGCATCAGTAAAACAGCTAAAAAGCAATGACTCAATTTCTTCATCAATGACATTTTTCATTCTTCCCTTCTTTTCTCTTATTTTGATAGTTTTTCAGACGTTCTTTCACTTGGGCAATATGTTCTTTGACCTGGTCTGGAGCTGGTCCACCAGCCACCTGACGGGCATAGACTCCATGTTTCAAATCAATGGCTTGGTAGATATCGGCTTCAAATAAATCATTAAAGGATTGGTACTCTTCTAAGGAGAGTTCCTCTAAAGTTTTATCCTTTTCATGACAATACTTTAAAATATCCCCAACTTGGCGATAAGCATCACGGAAGGGTAAGCCCTTAGCGCTCAGGTAGTCGGCACAGTCAGTGGCATTTAAATAACCCTTACCCGCGGCTTGGTACATGTTTTCCACCTGAGGATGGGTGGCATCCAAGATGGCTGGCAGTAAGTTAAGTAAGGCTTGGACTGTATCAATGGCATCGAAGAGCCTTTCCTTTTCTTCTTGTAAATCCTTATCATAGGCGAGTGGGATTCCCTTCATGATGGTTAAGACCGCCATCAAGTCGCCATAGACCCGGCCAGCCTTGCCCCGCATTAATTCATGGATATCCAAGTTCTTCTTCTGAGGCATAATCGATGACCCCGTAGAAAAGCGGTCATCCACTACAATCAATTGGAACTCTTGGCTGGCCCATAAGATCATTTCTTCACTATACCGGCTCAGGTGCATACTAATCAAGGCTAAGGCACTCAGTAACTCAATACTGTAGTCCCGGTCGGAAACCGCATCAATACTATTCCCAGCGTAGGCATCAAATCCTAATAAGGCTGTCGTTAACTGCCGATCCAAGGGGAAAGTGGTAGTGGCCAAGGCGCCTGCCCCTAAAGGCATGGAATGATTAATCCGTTTTTGAGCATCCATCAAACGCTCGTAGTCACGCATAAACATTTCCACATAGGCCATCAGGTAATGCCCATAAGTAACCGCTTGGGCTCTTTGCAAGTGGGTGTAGCCAGGCATGATAGTTTCTAGGTGTTGGCCTGCTTCCTGGCAAAAGGCCTCTACCACTTGGTCCAATTGATCTAATAATTCGTCGGCCGCTGTGCGCGCATAGATTTTCATGGCCGTGGCGACTTGGTCATTACGGCTCCGTCCAGTATGGACTTTCTTACCAATATCACCTAAGCGTTTGGTGAGTTCACTTTCAATAAAACTATGAATATCTTCTGAATTAGGATCAATAGTGAGTTCTCCTTGGGCATATTCTTTTTGCATATCCCCTAGACTTGCTACTAAAGCTTCCGCTTCTTCTTTAGCAATAATCCCTTGATGACCTAACATTTTGGCATGGGCTTGGCTAGCCTCAAGATCTGCAGGAAGCAACCGCAAGTCAATAGCCAAGGATTGATTTAACTGGTAGGCTGACTCAGCCATGGCTTGATGATAAGTATTCGACCAAAGTGCCATTTTAACACAACCTTTTCTAAAATTTTTGTTTTCAAGCCTTCCTCATCGACTTTATACTTTCGCTTGCATCTTATTCTCATATAAACGTAAAGCCATCGAAGTCACAAAAGTAAGGACAAAGTAACAACACATCGAGATAAATAGAGGAATCGTCCCCTGATAGGTTAAGCTGGTCACCGCCCGGGTTTGAAAGGTTAATTCCGCTACCCCAATCGTAGAAACAATGGAAGAATCCTTAATCAAGGTCGCCGCTTCATTCACTAAAGACGGCCAGACTGGACGTAAGGATTGCGGGAAGACGACCTTCTTCATGGTGGTCCAGTAATTGAGTCCCAAGGAACGAGCAGCTTCTACTTGCCCCCGGTCGACGGAAAGAATCCCGCCCCTAAATATTTCTGAAATATAGGCCGCAGCGTTTAGGGAAACTGCGATAATTCCTGATAGCAGGGAAGATAAGGAGAACAAAGCTCCAACACCCAAGAAAACGAAGAGAACTTGAACCATTAAAGGGGTTCCCCGAACAAACTCAACATAGGCACTGGCCAATTGAGGTAGGACAGGTAAGTTTGAAATTCTCATCAAGACGATGATCAAGCCCAGAATAATCCCAGCTAAAATGGCCACTACTGAAATCAACAAGGTGACTTTAATCCCATCATAGAAGTAAGGCCAGTAGCTCAACCAGTTCGACTTTTGACTTTGCCGGATCAAGTCATAGGATTCTTCCATCCATTGATCCATTTGTCCCGATTCCACACAGGCGTTCACCGTTTTATTAATTTCTGCTAAGAAGGTGGGTTGGTTATTAGGGATAGCCACCGACTTACCATCAGAGCTTACATCTAAACCAGAAGGAATAGCTAAAAGTTCCCCATGTTCAGCAGCAAAGGCCTTGGCTACCGATTCATCGAGGAGCACGGCATCCACCTGGTTAGCCATTAGGGCAGCGACAGCATCAGCCGACTTCCGCATGGCTACTTTTTCAGCACTGGTAACCCGTTCGGTCACCAAGGTATCTTGGAGGGTGTTATCGGAAACCCCAATCTTGCCACCTTGATCAAAGTAAGAAACATCTTTAATTTTATCTTGGTCTTGCTTTCTAATCACAAAATATTGCTGATCGGACTGGTAGACATCAGAGAAATCCACTTTTTTATCCCGCTCTTCGGTATAGGACATCCCGGAAATAATCATATCAACAGACCCGGTCTCCATGGCTGGAATCAGAGAGCCAAATTCCATATCGACAATTTCTAATTTCACCCCAAGATCGTCAGCAATTTGTTGGGCGAGGAAAACGTCCGTACCTACTAGGCGGTTTTGGCCATTTTCTAAGACTGTAAACTCAAAGGGAGCATAGCCACTCGCTGTACCAAAGCGAAGTACGCCGCGGTCCTTAATTTCCTGAAGTAGTTGATCGTCTTGGGCAACTTGCTTGCCCTCGTTTTCCTCTGCGTAAACACTGCTTGGACTAAGTAAGATTAAAAGAGTCAAAGCAAACAAACACAGCGCACTAAACATTTTCTTGCATTGATACATATAAATACCTCCCTTTATAATAACTAAACATCACTTCAATCAATGAATGGCTCATAAACAACAAAAAAGCCCACCTCCTAAGAGGCGGACTTCTTCCACGGTACCACTCTAATTTGCGAATAGCTTACTAACTATTGACAACTCTGTTTGGTAACGCAGACATCTGCGAGTTAATCTCAAAACTTCGACTAACTATCTCAGCAAGACGTTTCATTAGTCATCCTGGGAACCTTGCACCAAACGTTCATCGCTTTGCAGGAGTGAGTTAATTACTTATTTGCTTCATCGATTTCATAAATTAATGTTATTATAAAGGACATTCATTTATTGTCAATCTTTATTTTTATTTTTCCTAAAGTTTAATCCTAAAATGAAAAAGAAGCAAGCCCTTAGACAAAGATCGTCTTAATTTCTAAGTAGTCGGCAATTCCGTAAGGACCTTTTTCCCGACCGAGACCGGATTCTTTATAGCCACCAAATGGCGCCCTGGAAGACCCAGAAGCATGGTTAACGAAGACATTTCCTGTCCGTAATTGTTCAGCCATGGCTACCGCTTTCTCCTTAGGCCCAACCACATAACCGGATAGACCATAAGCCGAGTCATTAGCGATAGCAAGAGCCTCTTCTTCATCCTTATAGGTCAATACACATAAAACCGGGCCAAAAATTTCTTCTTGGGCAATGGTCATTTGATTATCTACCTGGGTAAAGACTGTAGGTTGAACATAGAAACCACTGTGGTCGATATCTTGACCACCTAAGAAAAGCTCAGCGCCTTCATCAATGCCCTTTTGAATATAGTCAAGGACGGTTTCTTTTTGTTGCGCCGACACCATCGGACCGACCATGGTTTCGCCCTCGCCGGGCATACCGATTTTGACGTGGTCTTGGTAATAAGATTCAATCAATTCCTTGAAGTCTTCCAGTTCAGCTTCAGGCACTAATAAGCGGGTAAAGGCGGAACAAGTTTGACCCTGGTTGTTTAAAATCGAATCCATAGACTTTTTAACCGCTAAGTCCTTATCCCCACCGGCTAAGTAGAGCATAACCGACTTGCCACCTAATTCAAGAATTAATTTCTTAATGTTTGGCGCAGCCTTTTCATAGAGACCTCGGCCAACTTCAGTAGACCCCGTAAAGGAAATCACCGCCACATCAGGGTGCCCCGCCAGGTAGTCACCGACTTCGCTCCCGGAACCAGTGACTAAGTTAAAGACGCCATGAGGAAGATCAGCTTCCTCAAAAACTTTGGCATAGACCAAGGCGGTCAAGGGCGTATTGGAAGCCGGTTTAACCACTACTGTATTTCCGGCAATGAGGGCTGGGGTGACCTTACGCTGAATTTGATTGAGTGGGTAATTCCAAGGAGTGATGCAAGCCACCACACCGAAACCTTCCTTAATAACCCGTGCCCCATCGATTTCTTCTTCAAAGTCAAAGTCTTTGGCCGAATCCATATATTCACGCATCTCTTTGATAGCCATAGGAATATGATTATCCTTAGCAAAATTGACCGAAGCCCCTAGTTCTAAGACCGTGGTCTTAACTAAAAGGTCAGCATATTTCTTCAAGCCGTCATAAACTTTCTCTAAATAGGTTAAACGTTGGTCCACACTTAAGGCATTCCAATCAGGAAAAGCTGCCTTAGCCGCGGCCACTGCTTGATCAACATCCTCCTGATTACTTTTTTGTACATGATTGATGACTTCTTCTGTCGCCGGATTAATGACTGGCATTAATTCTTGGCTTGACGATGCTATCCATTCTCCATTGATAAAATTCCGATAGTTCTCCATAATCATCACCTCGTTCTTATTATCTAAAAAAATCCCAAAAGACTCAAGCAAGAAGAAATGACCGTAATGGACTTATTCATTAATTAAAAGGAATTTCATTTTAAGACATATCACCTAAAGCGCTATCATGGTACAATAACCCTATAAATATAAAATAAGGAGTGAGAAAAATGAATGAAACCGCTGAGAAAAAACAGCGTTTCCAAACGCCACACACTTACGTCATTATTTTTGGTATTGTTCTCGTGGCCTGGTTACTAACATTCATCGTTCCGGCTGGTAAATATACCACCGAAGTTTTGGAATATGAAGGAGCCAATGGGGAAACCCAAACCCGGACCGTTCTCCAACAAGATTCCTTCCGTTACATGCATCCCTTAAAGGAGGATGTTTTAAGGGACAACTTGGAAGACCTGGTCCAAGAACCCGCTAAAATGCAAGAACTAGAAGTTGACCAGGAGGATTTATCCCAGCTTCTAGAAAAGTCAGAACCCTTGACCCTGGGGCAGTTAGAAGAGATCGACTTAGAAGAATCCGAACTCTATGCCATGTATGGGGACAGTATCTACGACACCAGTAAAAATTTAAATAAAACCGCTGGCCTATGGGGAACCCAGGACCACTATGGCTTCGGGGTGTTAAACTATATCTTTGAAGGGATTGTTACCGGAGACCGCTATGGTTCCGCCATCGGGATTGTGGCCCTCCTCTTAGTCGTTGGGGGTTCTTTTGGAATTATTATGCGGACTGGGGCTATTGATGCCGGGATTTATGCCTTTGTCAATAGCGCCAAAGGAATGGAACACTTGGCCATTCCCCTGCTCTTCTTCCTCTTTTCCTTTGCCGGAGCAACCTTTGGGGCCTCTGAACAGGTTATTCCCTTTGTGATGATTATTGCTCCCTTTATGATTGCCCTGGGCTATGACTCCATTACAGCCGTGACCGTTACCTTTGCTGCTTCACAGATTGGTAACGCTTGTTCCTGGATGAGTCCCTTCTCCATCGCCATTGCTCAAGGGATCGCTGGGCTTCCGGCCCTGTCAGGGGCTGGCTTTAGGATTGTGATGTGGGTAATTATTACCACCCTCTCCTGCGGCTTTACCATGGTCTACGCGAAGCGAATTCGTAAGGCTCCACAATTATCACCCTCTTATGAATCAGACGCCTACTTCCGGACCGATTTAGCCAAGCAAGAGAACGTCAGCCATGAATTTACCCTGGGCCACAAACTGATCTTATTAGAAATGTTACTGGGCCTGGTATGGATTGTTTGGGGTGTGATGAGTCAAGGCTTTTCCATTCCTGAATTAGCTTCCCAATTCTTTGTTATGGGCTTAGTATCAGGAATTACCGCCCTAATCTTTAGAATTGACGGCATAACCGTTAATGATATTGCCTTTGCCTTTAAAGATGGGGTCTCTGACCTGGCGCCTACCGCTGTAGTTGTGGGGATGGCCAAGGGGATTTTACTGGTCTTAGGAGGATCAGACGCGGGGACCTTCTCCGCCTTAAATACCATTCTCTATGGCGTCGGTAACCTGTTATCTGGTATTCCTAACGTTCTAGGCGCTTGGTTCATGTATATCTTCCAATCCTGTTTCAACTTAGTGGTGACCTCCAACTCTGGCCAAGCTGCCCTTACCATGCCAATTATGGCTCCACTGGCGGATATTATCGGAGTCAGTCGTCAAGTTGCCGTCTTGGCCTTCCAATTAGGGTCCGGTTTTGTGGACGCCTTCACACCAGTTTCTGCTAGCCTGGTGGGTTGCTTAGCAGTCGCTCGGATCGATTGGGCAGATTGGGCTAAGTTCCAAATTAAAATGCAGGGTTTCCTCTTTGTTTTAGGGAGCATTGCCATTATTATTGCCATTAGTATCGGTTACAGTTAGAAAGTTGGGAAAGTATGAAATTAATCAAACAAGTCACTGTTTACGCCCCTGAAAAATTAGGGGTTAAAGATATCTTAATGGATAGTTCCAAAATTATTGCCATTGAGGACCACATCACTATTGATAGTAATGCGATCGACATTGAAGTGATCGACGGTCAAGGCAAAATCGCTACCCCTGGTTTCATTGATAGCCACTTCCACCTCCTAGGAGGCGGTGGTGAGAATGGTTTTCAGAACCGGACACCAGAAGTCCAATTGAGTCAACTAACCACGGCTGGAGTAACTACTGCCTGTGGCTTATTGGGGACTGATGGGGTCGCACGCGATGAAATGGCTCTATTAGCCAAGGCTCGTGGTTTAGAAGCAGAGGGCATCTCTACTTATATCTATGTCGGAAACTACCGTCTCCCGGCAACCACCCTCACCGGATCCATCATCAAAGACATTATGGCCATTGACAAGGTGATTGGCATTGGTGAAATTGCTATTTCCGACCACCGCAATGGGGCACCAACCTTTGAACAATTTGCCCATGCCGCAGCCGATACCCGGACTGGTGGTTTATTAGCAGGTAAGGCCGGCGTGGTCAACTGCCATGTGGGACCCAACAAGGGCCGACTAGAATTCCTCTTTAAGGCCTTAGATGAAACCGATATTCCAGTCACCACCTTCCTGCCGACCCACTGTGGCCGGAGCCAGGAACTGGTTGACGAAGCCATTGCCTTCGCCAAACGTGGTGGAACCTTTGACATTACGGGTAGTGAAGACCCTGATATGACCTATGAAAAAGACGGGGAAATTCCTTTTAGAACGGTTCTCAAACAAGTCCTTGACCAAGGCTTAGATGAATCCTGCATTACCATGAGTTCTGATGGTCAGGGGAGTCTGCCTCGCTTCGATGAAGAAGGCAACTTCCTCCGTATTGGTGTGGGCAGTGCTAAGTCACTCTTGGTCGGTATTCAAGAAGCTGTTCAAAGAGAAAATATTGCCCTTGAAAAGGCCCTCCCAGCAGTCACCTCTAACGTTGCCCGTATCCTAAAACTTAACCATAAGGGCCGGTTAGAAGTGGGACGGGATGCGGATATCCTGCTCTTAGATGAAGACAGTCTAGCCATCGATACCGTGATTGCCATGTCAGAAATAATGATTAAAAACAAAGAAATCATTAAATACGGTACCTTCGAAAATGCCTAAAGAAGGCCGAATTAAAAGAGCCTGGGACCTATGTCCCAGGCTCTTTTTACTTAGGCTTACTCTTTAACATCCTTTAACTTTTCATAACTGGCCTTATCGACCCGAACGCGCATGGAAATATTGGGGTTAACAATCTGACAAGATTCTAAATGAGCGGAAAAGGTCATGAACATGCCAACTTTATTATAGGATAAGCCGGTTTGAGCCATGAGAAATTCTGCCATCCGGTCATTGGCTTGGACAACTGCCGTTTCAAAGTCTTCACCGACGCCATAAGAATAATAAGCCTGGTCCGTTTCCACAAAAGGCGTTGGGCAAGGGAAGGACTCGAGGACTTCAACGGTTAGGTCAACCGAGCCACCGATCTCAACACCACTGCCCCAAATCTCGCCATCACCCATGGCAGCATGCATGTCACCTAAAGCCAGGAGCGCTCCTTCGACCTCCACAGGCAAGTAAACCACAGAGCCTTCGTTTATTTGATTGTTATCCATATTGCCACCATGTAAGTCAGGCAATCCAGTAGCCACCGCTTCGTCCTTGGGTGCTGTTCCGATCACACCAATCATCTTATGAACCGGGAAAGTTGCTCCGTAATAGTCAAAGGTCTTTTGGTCTTCACTGACCTTACAGATGGCTGTCTCTTCTTCAGTAATTTCCTTGGAGAAATATTTGTTGAGCCCTGGAGAAGTCATAATGGCTCCTTGGGGATCTAAATCAATGCTATGAATAGTCACTTTCAGCACATTGCCTGGTTGAGCGCCTTCCACATAAATCGGACCAGTTGCTGGATTAATTTCATTAAAATCAATCCCAGAAATTAAGTCCTTTTCATCCTGGACACTGCCCTTGAAGCAATCCCAGACATCAACCTGCAAACGCTGGCCACTAGCTACCTTAGCAATGGGTTCATGGTTCTTGTCCATAGAGAACACATAGTGATCTTTTGTAATATGCATAAGCCTACCTCCATTATGTCTATTTAAGATTTTATATAGACCTATCATCTCATATTGCTTATAAATAGTAAACGTTTTCAATGGCATGTTAGAGGATAACTGGAGCAGGAAAAAGAAATTATTTAAAAATAACCAACTAGACTAATCCCAAACGTGCATAAATTTCATCCACTCGGCGCAAGTGATAAGCCGGATCAAAGGCATCATCAATGGCCGCTTGGTCAAGAGACTGGCGAATTTTCGTATTATTTTCGACTAAGCCTTTAAAATCAAGACCTTGGTCCCAAGACTTAGCGGTTAGGGGTTGGACTAAATCATAGGCCGCCTCCCTAGAAAGACCTGCATCAATTAATTTTAACAACACCCGTTGGGAGAAAATCAAATTGTGGGTGGCCTGCATATTGCGCTTCATGTTTTCTGGAAAGACCGTCAGATTAGCTAAAAGATTACCGAAGCGATGGAGGATATAGTCCACTAAGATGGTGGTATCGGGTAAAATAATCCGCTCGGCTGAGGAATGGGAAATATCCCGTTCATGCCAGAGACTGACATCTTCCATAGCAGTCACCACGTGCCCACGCACTACCCGGGCCAAACCAGTGACATTCTCGCTACCAATGGGGTTGCGCTTATGGGGCATGGCGCTGGAACCCTTCTGTCCCGCAGCAAAGTATTCTTCCACTTCTCTGACCTCTGACTTTTGTAAGTGGCGGATTTCAGTCGCCATATTTTCCACTCCGGTAGCAATTAGGGCTAAGACTGAAATATATTCTGCATGCAAGTCACGTGGCAAGACCTGGGTCGAAATCTCTTGGGCACGAATCCCTAAATGTTCACAAACATAGGCTTCCACTTGGGTGGGAACATTAGCAAAAGTCCCCACTGCACCAGAAATTTTTCCCGCTTCGACGCCCTTAGCCGCATGTTCAAAACGTTCACGATGACGTTTAAATTCACTATACCAACGGGCCACTTTTAAACCAAAAGTTGTTGGCTCAGCATGGACCCCATGAGTCCGTCCCATGCAGAGGGTATTTTTATATTTGAGCGCTTGTTTTTTAAGAATCGCTAAGAAATCATCTAAGTCTTGGCGGAGGAGGTCATTCACTTGCTTTAATTGGTAACCATAAGCTGTATCCACCACATCGGTCGAGGTCAGGCCATAATGGACCCATTTCTTCTCCTCGCCCAATGACTCCGAAACACAGCGGGTAAAAGCCACCACATCATGCTTGGTCTCAGCTTCAATCGCTAAAATACGGTTGACATCGAACTTGGCCCGCTGACGAATTGCTTGGGCATCCTCTTGGGGGATTTCTCCTAATTCAGCCCAAGCTTCAACAGCTAAAATTTCCACTTCCAACCACGATTGGTACTTGTTCTCATCCGACCACAATTGTCCCATTTCTGGACGGGTATAGCGATTAATCATCTGCTTTGACTCCTTTTCTGGCAGTTTCTTCTGCCTTGTGCTTCTTGCCTTCTGGTGCGCCTGTCGCACTCTGTTTAAACCTGCTCCAGTCACAGGACGAACGTCCATTTCACACAGGGTGTGAGACTTGGCGCCTAGGCTTGGATGATTGGAGCAAGTCAGAATAAAAGCGAAATATCCGCTTGTTTCTGACTTGTGAAATCACTCCAAGTCTGCTAAGTCAAACCCAACTAAAAACTGTCAACGCTCAGGCTAGCTAAGCTTATGATAGTTTTCTCCAATGGTTTCGTCCTTCGTTGTGACTGTCGCACTCTTACTTTATAAATGTATGCTATTTTTTAGGGCAAGCAAGGACTTTTTTATTATTAAAAAGGTCAGAGCCTAAAAAAGGTTTTCTTCAAAAAAATTGCGGTATAATATTTTGGGTGTTAAACCACAAGCTTACATGAAGAAGACACTATTAAGTTCGAATAGACAAAGGAGAAGTCATATGCCATCAGTTGTTGTTGTAGGTACTCAATGGGGCGACGAAGGGAAAGGTAAAATCACCGATTATCTCAGTAGCCAAGCCGATATTATTGCCCGTTACCAAGGCGGAGATAATGCTGGCCACACGATCCAATTCAACCAGCAAACTTTTAAGCTCCACCTCGTTCCCTCAGGAATTTTTTCAGAAGATAAGCTGAGTGTGATCGGAAATGGCGTGGTTGTTAACCCTAAATCTTTACTTGAAGAATTGGCCTATTTGCGCCAAGCAGGAATCTCTTGTGAAAACCTCCGCATCTCTGAACGGGCCCAAGTGATCTTGCCCTACCATCAACTGATCGACCGCTTGGATGAAGAACGTAAAGGCGACAATAAGATCGGTACTACCCAAAAAGGGATTGGCCCTGCCTATATGGATAAGATTGCTCGTAATGGTATCCGGATGGCTGACCTCATTGACCCTGAAACTTTCGCGGAAAGGTTATCTGTACAAATTCAAGTCAAGAACGAACTCCTAACCAAGGTATATGACGAAGAGCCATTAGACTACGACACCATCTACCAGGAATATCTAGCATATGGCCAAAAACTGAAAAAATATGTCACTGATACTTCCTTATTGATGAATGATGCCTATGACCAAGGGGAAAACATTCTTTTTGAGGGGGCCCAAGGGGTCTTACTGGATATTGATCATGGGACCTATCCCTTCGTGACTTCCTCTAACCCCATTGCCGGTGGTGCTACAGTCGGTTGTGGGATTGGTCCAAGCAAAATCAATACGGTTATCGGAGTAATGAAGGCCTATACCTCTCGGGTAGGTGACGGTCCCTTCCCAACCGAATTGCATGATGCTATTGGGGACCGCATCCGTGAAGTTGGCCATGAATATGGTACCACTACTGGACGTCCACGCCGGGTAGGTTGGTTCGACGGGGTGGTGACGGCCCATGCTCGCCGGGTTTCTGGTTTAACCAAGCTTTCCTTGAACTGTTTAGACGTCTTAACTGGCCTAGATGAAATCAAGGTCTGTGTAGGCTACCAAACCCCTAATGGTCAAGTATCCAAATCCTACCCCGCTAACTTGCGCTACCTGGCTCAATGTCAACCCATCTATGAAAGTTTACCTGGCTGGAAAGAAGACATAACTAGCTGTCAAGACTTCGACCAACTTCCCGAAAATGCTAAAGCTTATGTCCGTCGCATCAGTGAAATCGTAGGGGCCCCCATTGCCACAGTGTCAGTGGGACCTGACCGAACCCAAACCTTAATCTTAGATAATATTTGGTAAAAATGATAAAGAGAAAAAGTAAGCTCTGACTGAGGAAGATCTCCTTAATCTGAGCTTACTTTTTTGTGAAAAAGCGCTTGGGAAAATCCCAAGCGCTTTTCAATCTTTATCCTATTCAGTTTTCGGATTAATACATACCTGGTGCGCCTGCTCCTGCAGCTGCATCATTTCCTGCATTTTCTTCTGGATGGTCAGCAACAACTGCTTCAGTAGTTAAAATCAAACCAGCTACTGAGCCTGCATTTTGTAAAGCAGAACGTGACACCTTGGTTGGGTCAACCACACCATCAGAAATCATGTCTACCCATTCACCGCTAGCAGCGTTGTAACCAACACCTTGGTCTTTATCGTGAATGTGTTCCACAATGACAGAACCTTCTAGACCAGCATTTTCAGCGATTTGACGTAGTGGGGTTTCGAGGGCACGAACCACGATGTCTGCACCAGTTTGTTCGTCACCTTCTAAGGAGTCAACGACTTCTTTCACCTTGTCTTGGATATTCATGAAGGCAGTACCACCACCAGCTACGATACCTTCTTCAACCGCAGCACGAGTAGCGTTTAAAGCGTCTTCGATACGTAATTTACGTTCTTTTTGTTCAGATTCGGTCGCTGCACCCACGCGAACAACGGCAACCCCGCCAGCTAATTTAGCAAGACGTTCTTGTAATTTTTCACGGTCATAGTCAGAAGTAGTTTCTTCAATTTGTTTTCTGATATGAGCCACACGTTGTTCCAATTGTTCCTTGTTACCCTTACCTTCAACAATGGTGGTATCGTCTTTAGTAATGGTTACGCGGGCAGCTTGACCTAATTGATCAATGCTGGTGTCTTTCAATTCAAGACCTAAATCTTCAGTAATGACTGTCCCACCGGTAAGAACAGCTAAGTCTTCTAATTGTTCTTTACGACGGTCACCAAAGCCAGGCGCTTTCACAGCAACGACATTGAATGTCCCACGAATCTTGTTCAAGACTAAAGTAGGAAGCGCTTCACCTTCAACATCGTCGGCCACTAATAATAAGGATTTGCCTTGTTGTACGATTTGTTCTAATAATGGAAGGATATCTTGGATATTAGAAATCTTCTTATCAGTGAGAAGGATGTAAGGATCATCGAGAACAGCTTCCATCTTATCATTGTCGGTTACAAAGTATTGGGATAAGTAACCGCGGTCAAATTGCATCCCTTCAACAACGTCTAAGGCAGTGTCCATGGATTGTGATTCTTCAATAGTAATAACACCATCTTGGCCTACTTTTTCCATAGCGTCAGCAATTAATTGACCAACTTCTTGGTCGCCGGAAGAAATTGCCGCAACGTTAGCAATAGATTCTTTAGCATTCACTGGAACAGAAATTTCTTTCAAAGCTTCTACTGCCTTGCGGATAGCTTGATCCATCCCACGACGAATACCCACAGGATTTGCCCCTGCTGTCACGTTCTTAAAGCCTTCATGGACGAGGGCTTGAGTTAAGATGGTAGCGGTAGTTGTCCCGTCACCGGCAACATCATTGGTCTTAGAAGCGACTTCAGAAACTAATTTAGCTCCCATATTTTCAAAGTGATCTTCTAATTCAACGTCTTTAGCAATAGTCACCCCGTCATTGGTGATTAATGGAGAACCATAGCTACGTTCTAAGACAACATTACGTCCCTTAGGTCCTAAGGTTACTTTCACGGTATTAGCTAATTTATCAATACCTTCTACTAAAGATTGTCTTGCATCACTTGAATATTTAATATCTTTGGCCATTCTATCTATCTCCTATTTTAAATCTAAACATGATCGAGAATTCAATGTTTTTTTGTTGATTGTCGAAGTTCAGTCAATGATTATTCAACTACAGCAGTTAAATCTTTTTCTTTAATGATGAGGTAATCTTCCCCTTCATAGCGGATTTCACTTACTGCATATTTTTCAAAAATAACTTGGTCACCCACTTTAACTTGAGGGGTGTAGTCATCAGTAGCATCAGCAACGGCTACCACTTGACCTACTTGAGGTTTTTCTTTAGCAGCAGATGGTAAAACGATGCCAGAAGCAGTTTTTTCTTCCTCTTCTTGGACTTGAATAATCACACGTTCATTTAACGGCTTTAACATTTAAAATATCCCTCCAACTTTCTCTTACTAATTAATAACACTTTTAATGGTTTGTTAGCACTCATCAACTCCGACTGCTAACTTACAATATTTATAGTAAAACATTTCTAACTATAAATCAAGTGATTTGTTGACTTTTTTTGACCTTTTTTACTTTTATAACTTTAAAAATATAAAATGTCATTTAAAAGTATATGCCCTTAAAGTTAGGAAATTAAGTTAGATTAAACTCTTTATTCTTTGATTTTTACTATTGATGACAAGAAAAAAGCCCTCAATTAAGAGGACTTTACTAAGCGACTGACAAAAGTTAGACCTGATCTTCAAGTTAGGGCCTGCTAACTTTTGCTAGTTCGACTAACCTTTCTTTTTATTTTCACCATTTCGATTACCAATGTAGTAAATCAGGGTTTGCAGCTCATTGGCTAAATCGACGTTTTGGACATGAATATCTTCAGGAACATCTAAAACCACCGGAGTAAAGTTCAAGATGCCTTGTATACCAGCTTCTCCTAATTCACTCACGGTATCTTGAGCGACTTTTTCCGGAACGGTCATAATGGCAATCAGAATTTCCATTTCTTGAATCCGTTCCTTTAATTCACTCATTGGGTAAACCGGTACCCCACTGTGGACTGTTCCTACAATCTCAGGATTAATATCAAAGGCCGCCCCAATCCGAATATTATTGGTCCGTTTAAAGTTATAATTTAATAAGGCGTTCCCTAAATTACCCACCCCGATTAAAGCAACTGTGGTGAGGCGGTCTTGGTAGAGTTGGCGACTAAAGAAGTCCAAGAGAGCTTCAACATCATAACCATAACCACGCTTCCCTAGGGCACCAAAATGTGAGAAATCCCGACGAATAGTGGCACTATCCACTTTGATCGCCTCACTGAGTTCACTGGAAGAAATCCGTGTCTTACCCATATTCTTAAAATTATGCAAGTAACGGTAATAAAGCGGTAACCGCCTAGCCGTTGCACGTGGAATTTCCTTCATGTTTCCACTCCTTTTCACAAGATATCAAATACATTTTATCACCTAAATCATAAAATGAAAAGAACTTTGTGAAAAAATCACATAAATCTTTTCAGCTAATTTTCATTAATTTTAAAACTTTGTGAATAATACCGCCCCTTTCTAAGGGAAAGTTCACAAAGCCAAAAAATATCTGCCGATAAAATGTGATACACTAGTGAAGACAATAATAAACGATTTAGGAGGAAAGGATCCAATGATTGTACTACAAGGATCAAAACTCATGCGACGTTTTGGCTCCGATATTCTTTTCCAAGATGTCCAAATGACCATCCAAGATAATAGTCGCACTGCCTTAGTCGGGCGAAACGGTACCGGCAAATCCACCCTACTAAAAATGTTAGCGGGCATTGAGGAACCCGACCAAGGGCAAGTCACCCGGGCTAAGGGCAAGACCATTGCCTACATGGACCAACATGCTGCCATTGAGAATAGTCAACGGACAATTTATGAAGAAATGCGGTCGGTTTTTAAAGAATCCATCGCCCTCATCCACCATGCTGAGCAAGCCGCTCAAGACTTGGCCGATGCCCAGGATGAAGCATCCTACCAAGAGGCTCTCAAACGCTATGACCAATTACAAGAAGAAGTCAACCAAAGCAACGCCTATGGCTATGATTCCGAAATCCGCATGGTCCTCCACGGCTTTCAATTTCCCGAGTCAGATTACGACAAACCCATCAATCAGTTATCTGGTGGTCAACGGACTCGGCTAGCCCTGGCCAAGGTCCTCCTCGAAAAACGCGATACTCTTATCCTTGACGAACCCACCAACCACTTAGACATTGAAACCCTGACATGGCTCGAAGACTACCTGCCTTCTTATCCTGGAGCCCTATTAATCGTTAGCCACGACCGTTATTTCCTAGACCATGTCACCAACGAGACCTATGAAATGACCGGATACAGTATGGAATATTATAAGGGCAATTATTCCTTCTATCTCAAAGAAAAAGCCGTCCGCCTCGAAAGTTGGCAAAAGGCCTATGATAAACAACAAAAGAAAATCGCCAAGTTAGAAGACTATGTGGCTCGTAACCTGGTCCGGGCTTCGACCACCAAGATGGCCCAGAGTCGGCGTAAGCAACTCGAAAAGATGCCCAAAATCGAAAAGCCTAAGCAAGACGAAAAAAGTCCCCACATTCAATTCCTAACCGACAAGTCCAGTGGCAATGTGGTCCTTACTGCCGACCACTTAGGCATTGGTTACGATGATCACTTACTTTCCTATCCGATTGAAATGGATATTAGAAAACAACAAGCTATCGCAGTGGTGGGACCCAACGGCGTGGGCAAATCTACCCTCTTAAAAACCATTATCCAAGAAATTCCTGCCATCAAAGGGAAAATTCACTATGGCGCCAACGTGACTATTGGCTACTATGACCAAGAATTAGCCAAACTCCACAGCAATAAGGATGTCCTCCACGAACTTTGGGATGACCATCCGACCATTAACGAGGAAAACATTCGTACCATCCTGGGGTCTTTCCTCTTTTCCGGACAAGACGTGGAAAAATCGGTAGCTATGCTGAGCGGGGGAGAGAAGGCCCGGCTTGCCCTCGCCAAACTCTCCTTTAACCATGATAATTTCTTGGTCCTCGACGAACCGACCAACCACTTGGATATCGACTCTAAGGAAATTCTCGAGAATGCCCTGATTGCCTATGATGGGACCCTACTCTTCGTCAGTCACGACCGCTACTTTATTAATCGGATTGCTACCCAAGTGCTTGAAATCAGTCCGGAGGGTTCCACTCTCTACCTGGGCGATTATGATTATTATCTCAATAAAAAGGCCGAGCAGGAAGCACGGCTAGAAGAAGAAAACAAAGAAAATCAAGCCAGTCTTACTGAAGAAAAGCCAGCACCCAGCCAGTCCGCCCAAGCCTATCAAAATCGTAAGGAACGCCAAAAAGAAGAAAGAAAACTCCAACGACAAAGCGAGAAAATCGAAGCAAGTATTGAAGGCTTAGATGAAGAAATAGCAGAGATCCAAGAAGAAATGACTGACCCTGATATTTTACAAAATTACTACGAATTAAACCAACTCGACCAGTCCCTTAAAGAAAAGCAAGCCCGCCAAGAAGAACTCTTTAAGGAATGGGAAGTCGTTCAAAGTCAGTTGGAAAGTTTTGACCAATAAAGATAAAAAAGGTATGCCTACACCAGGACTCAAGACTAAGTCCTCCTGTGAGCATACCTTTTCTTTTAGCCTTCATACCATTCCGTATGAATCACCTCAATGGGATACCATTCTTCAATTTTATCAAGATAATTAAGCAAGCGTTGCCGACTCTTACTGTATGAATTAGACACCAAGCCAAAAGCGACAACAGCTTGATTGACTAGGCCCAAGTCAGCAATTTCAGCGGCAGTCATTTTTTCACGCTGTTGGGCTCGTTCGATCATACTTTTGACGATCCGGCGTTTGTCCTTTAGCGTATAAGATTGGTCAATAATAAAAGTCACTTCTAGACCGAGTAAGACCATCTTTCCGCCTTTAAATTTTCCTCAAAATCAACTTAGCCTCAACTAATTTTCATCACCCAAGTCTAAACCAGGATTAGCATCCAAGTCCAAGTCGACAAAGTCGCCCTTTTGGTATTGCGGGTAGGCAGCCGCTGCGATCATTGCCCCATTGTCCCCACATAGACTCAGGGGTGGATAGGACAGGCGCACATTAGGGTGCTCCTTGGCCAGCTCAGTTTCTAAGCCTTTTCTAAGTGCAGAGTTAGCCGCCACGCCTCCGGCAACCACTAATTGTTTAACCGGATAAGCAGCGATCGCCCGCATGGTTTTGGTCACTAAGACTTCCACGGCTGCTGCTTGGAAGCTGGCTGCCACATCATTGGGATTTAATTTTTCTCCCTTTTGTTCAGCATTATGAGCATGGTTAATGACCGCAGATTTCAGACCACTATAAGAGAAGTCAAAATTATCCTCATTGATCATGGGGCGGGGATAGTCATAAATGGCCTGACCTTCTTGGGCCATTTCATCCATGCGTTTGCCCCCAGGATAAGGAACCCCTAAAATACGGCCGACCTTATCATAGGCTTCCCCCACAGCGTCATCACGGGTATCGCCAATTTTTTGATAGTGGCCGTCTTCTTTCATATAGACTAATTCAGTATGTCCCCCACTAACCACTAAGGCTAATAAAGGGAAAACCATTTGATCAGAAATATTATTGGCGTAGATATGACCCGCCATATGGTTGACCCCAATTAAGGGTTTATCATGGGCAAAGGCCAGAGTTTTAGCCGCAGTGATCCCAATCAGTAAAGACCCCACTAAGCCAGGTCCCTTGGTGACCGCCACAGCATCGATCTCGGGCCAGGTCACGTTCGCTTCCTTCATGGCATAATCAATCACCTGAGTAATTTGCTCGACATGGTGGCGGCTAGCGATCTCTGGGACTACCCCACCAAAACGCATATGACTTTTAATTTGTGTGGCAACGACATTACACTTCATCTCTTTGCCATCAATAACGATCGCTGCACCGGTTTCGTCACAGCTTGATTCAATTCCCAATATTGTTGTCACTGGTCGATCTCTCCCATAAATAAACTTTTGCATCTTCATGATTATCTTGGTAATAGTTTTCGCGTTGGTCAATACACTTAAAACGCTGGCTCTCATACAAGGCCTGGGCGGGGATGTTGTGAGCACGGACTTCTAAGAAACAACGGGCTAAGCCTTGTTCTTCTAAGTAGACCAGGGCTTGAGTCAAAAGGAAGGCCCCCAAGCCCTGGCGCCTTCTTTGGGGGCTGACTGCAAAATGCAATAATTCCCCTTCATCAGCCAATAATTGAAAAGTAGCTGCCGCTAAGACGACTTGCTTTTCATCTAGCAAGAGGAATAAATAGAGTCGCGGACTGGCTAAGCCCCGTTCCAACCAATCCCTGGCGATGTGAGGCATATGGTCAAAAGCCTCCTGGTAAAAAGCCAACACCTGCTGACTAATCCCGGGTATCTGTTTGGCCTCCGGTCGGTGGTAGACTATGATTTGCTTCATCTTCTTGGGCAACCTGGTGGGCTTCATTTTGCCAAGTCAGGGTGAGGGCGTCTTCGTGGTTATCACGGTAATAACGCTCCATCTTTCCCGTTGCCTTAAACCCCTCTCGTAGATAAAATTTCTGAGCCCCTTGATTGGATAAACGCACTTCTAAGGTTATCGAGTCGCGTTCCAGCTCAGGAGCTAAGTGTTTGACCAAGTCTAAGAGCTTGGACCCAATCCCTAAGGACTGGTAGCTAGGTAGTACGGCTAAATTCGAAATATGAATCGATTCTTTGTCCCGCCGACAACCTACAAAGGCCAGCAGTTCTTTTTCCTTAAAGGCTTGTAGGTAAAAAGTTGACGGATTGTAAAGCATGTCATTATAGATATCCTTCTTGGACCACATCTGATGCCCATCATAAGCCGCCCGCTCCAAAGCCACCATTTGGTCAATCCACTCCGAATCGGATATCGCTAAATCAAGCTCCTGGTCTAGGCCGTAAGTCAATGTGGCCTTATCCAAATCGATCTGCTGACTCAGAGCCTGGCCGGGTTCATCAGCAAATAACTGGGTAATTTTATTGCCCAGCTGAAACAGCCAGCGATCAAAGCATTCTTTCCACATAATGGCCTCGGTTTGCTTGGGCTTCTTGAGGGTGCTTTTCCTCCCAGCGCTCTTCAGCTTCCGCCAGTTTGGCATACTCCGGTAAGAAAGTAGCCACATCTTCCTTTTGAAGAGCTAAGTTCACTAAGCTCGGCGCATGGATAACCCCTTTTTCTGCTGGCAGTAGCTGGGCTTGGTCGCCCAAGTATTCTTGAATGGTTTCTTGGAATTGGTCGATATCTGTACTAATGAAGTACAGGGGCACTGTTGGATAAGCCGCCTTTAACTGGTTCAACCAATCCGCTAAGCGGTAGTGGCCTAAGTTCAATCCCCCAAGAGCTTGTCCCTTACTGTCATAAGCCATAGCAAAAACAGTTTGCCGTCTGGCATTAATTAAAGGGCAAATTATTCCATCTTCAACTGCTGCATTAGCGGCAATAGCTTCTAAACTAGTGACTGAATAAAGTGGAATATTTAAGGTCCAGGCTAAGGTCTTGGCAGTAGTCACTCCAATTCGAAGTCCCGTATAGGATCCTGGTCCCCGAGTAACAATTACCCGGTCAAGATCCTTCACTTCCCAAGCAACTGTGGTAAACAATTGCTTAATCAAAGGTAAAAGAGCCTTAGAATGTTTAATTTTGGTATTAGTGGTAATTTCCATTTTGGTCGTCTGATCTTCAATCAGAGCAATACTCATAGAAACCGTCGATGTATCGATAGCTAATGTTCGCATGATAATCCCCTTTGTGCTTCAAACTCATGTAGGTCTATTCTAACATTATTATATAAATGGGGCTAGGTGCTAGCTTGACACGAAGAAGCAAGAAAGTTGCAGGTCCATCAAATCCTTGGTATATTGTACTAGCTGCAAATAGCTAATGGTCAAGAGACCAAGATTAAAGGAGGTCTTAACATGGACGAATTACTCAAACGCATTAATGAACTCGCTAAAAAACAAAAAGAAGATGGTTTAACTGCCGAAGAAAAGGAAGAACAAGCAAAACTTCGTCAAGAATACTTGAAGATCTTCCGTGGTAACTTCAAAAACATCATGATGAATACCAAAGTCATCGATCCCGAAGGTACCGACATTACTCCTGAAAAACTCAAACAAGCTCAAGCAGAGCATCACGGTAAAGGACAAAATAAATAATTATCTGATACCGCTGAAGGAATAAAAATAAACGGTTCTATAATATTTGGTGTTGATGGGAGCCAACGGCTCTTCATTGGCACCATTTTTTGATACACAAAAAGCCATGGAAGGCCTATACTGAAAATACAATCCAAAACACAGAAAGGCGGATTCCATGACTCAATCTAATTGTATACAAAATCTCTTTAATATAAAAGATGAAAATATTGAAATTGAAGATAAAGTAGTGGAGGAAAAGAAAAATAATATCATTCATAAGGTTATTTTTGGAACCTTAACTAACCATCCTTCTCACTGTTCCCATTGCGGACATATCAACGAATCACAAGCTGATATCGTTAAAAATGGATTTTATTCAAGCGATATCTTACTAACGACCATTAATGGAGGTCAACCCGTTACTTTGCGTCTTAAAAAGCAACGTTTCTTTTGTAAGCACTGCCAAAGGACTTTTAATACTGAAACCCCCATAGTGGCAGCTAATTGCTATATTTCTAAAGCGCTAAAAACTGCGATTACTTTTGCTCTTAGTGAAACGATAGCGATGACTCTTATCGGTAAACAACACAATGTTTCTGTATCGACGGTGATTCGTCTTCTAGAAGAAAGAGGGAAAGCATTACTACCTAAATTTAATTATTTGCCCCAGTGCCTTTCTTTTGATGAATTTAAATCAGTGAAAAATGTTAGTGGCGCGATGAGCTTTATTTTTATTGATCCCCTAAACCATCGGTTAATTGATATTGTTGAAAATCGACAAAAGAACGAATTAATCCACTACTTTATGCGTTTTTCTTACAAAAGTCGACAAGCTGTCAAAATAGTTACGATTGATATGTATAGCCCTTATATTGAAGTTATCCGCGCTTGTTTCCCTAATGCAAAGATACTATTTGATCGTTTTCACGTTATTCAACATCTTAATCTGGCAATCAACTCCGTACGTATTCAACTGATGAATCATATTCGCTATCAATCACCACGTGATTATCGCAAATTAAAACAGTTATGGAAGTTACCTTTAAAAAATGAATGGGAACTTGACTATAAAAACTTATATACACATCGACTTTTTGACGGTCTCGTTTCAGAACAGATGATTGTCGATTACCTCATCAATTTATCTCCCGAATTGTCACGTACCTATACCTATGTTAATCGCCTAAAATACAGTATTTATACCCATGACATTCAGTCATTTAAAGACTTACTCATTGAAGTCAAGAAGTACACTTTTCCACGTAGAGTACGAACTATTTTTCAAACCTTAGAAAGATATCAAGAAGGTATTTGTGAAGCTTTAACGTATACTTTGTCTAACGGTCCAATAGAAGGAATGAACAATAAAACGAAACTGATCAAGCGCACAGGTTATGGCTACCATCGTTTTGATCATTTAAGAATACGTATAATAATGGCTTCTCGCTTGGTATGTAATGATTTCCAACCTCGTTCACTCACTTTTTCAGAAGCAGCATAATCTTTGTGGTATTTATTCATTATTTATAATATTGCTTTCTCACTCTCTGTCTTCGCCTACGGCGAAAAAATAAGAAACAAGAGGCCTTTTAATCGTACCCTTTTTCACCTATCAGAAGCTATTAAAAAATGCCATACCATTTCTGATATGACATTAATTATAAAAATTCCTATCAACACTATTTGACAGAGAACCATTAAGAATAGCTTATATTGGCTTGATAACGGCAATTATTAGCTTAATAATAGCCTTAATCCAACTTATAGCAATGCTGTAGTAGCTTTACCAAACGGGCGCCTTGTGCGCCCAACCTTTGCTATTATTATACCACGCACGAAAGCAGGTGACAACATGACCAAAAAGAGACGACCAGGTCGCCTAGCTACAGGACGAAAACGAAATATACAATTTAAATTAAACCTATCGCCAGAAGAAAAAGAACTTATATCATCTCAAGCCGAAAAACACGGCCTCAGCATGACCGATTACCTCATGACCTTAGTACACAAAGACAAAGACCACCAATAATCTTACTTATATATTAGGCTTTTTTAATAACTAGCTTTTTGTTTGTCTCAATAAATAGTCAATAGAAACATTATATAAATTAGATAACTTTACAAGCATGTCGTGCTTAGGCAATGACTTTTTATATTTCCAAGGATCACCCCCGCATCTGCGGGAACTATCGAACAGAGCTCCTACTCGCTCAGCCGCTTAACTACTTAACAAACAGAAAACTAAGCCCTTGCTTTTATTTCGTCAGAAATTTCTAAATAAATTGGGGTGTGGTCTTGGCGGGTACCGGAATCAATCATTTCCGACTTTTCCACGGCGTTGGCAATGCGGTCACTGACCAAGAAATAGTCAATCCGCCAGCCTGAATTATTGATTTTACTGGTTTTGACCCGCTGTGCCCACCAGCTATAGACGCCTTCGACATCACCATGAATATGGCGGAAAGTATCCGTGAAGCCCTGGTCCAATAACTTGGTAAAACCAGACCGTTCTTCATCGGTAAAGCCGGCTGACTTATGATTATTTTCCGGATGGGCTAGGTCGATTTCCTTATGAGCCACATTAAAGTCACCCGTCGCTATCAAGGGCTTTTCTTGGTCCAGTTGACTGAGGTATTGGGCATACTTCTCATCCCAAACCTGACGTTCAGCCAACCGTTTCAACCCATTTCCCGCATTAGGGGTATAGACTTGGGTAAAGTAAAATGCACCAAAATCAAGGGTAATGATCCGTCCCTCACTATCCATAGGTTCCGGTGCCCCTATCTTAGGATAAGTAATGATTGGTTCAAGGGATTTCTTATAGAGAACCATGTTTCCGGCATAGGATTTGCGGGCAGGTTCGACGGAACTCACCCAAGCGTTATTATAGTCAGGGAACCATTCTTCCAAGGCTTCTTGATGTTTTTTTGTAGGCCCTTTGGCGGATAGTTTGGTTTCTTGTATAGCAATAAGGTCCGGATCATATTGGTCAATGGTCTCTAGGACTTGGCGTGACAATTGGGCCCGATTGGAATCACTAGTTAAGGCGGCATTTAAAGAATCAATATTCCATGAGATAAATTTCATTAATTACTCGGCTCCTTTAGTTTTTCTTTCAGTTCTTTCAGTTTATCATAAAGCAGCCCAATGCCCTATTACTAAGGATCGCTAAAGAATCGCTAACCTCTACTAGCCATCATAAGAAAGACACTTATCACCAAGACCTTTCAAATTCTTCCAATAATGCATGGCGATCAGGATAACGATCCTCCAACTGATTAATAAAGCAGTGACGAACAAATTTTCCCCCGCTAATGGAATCCATATTCTTGAGAAAAGTTGCAATGCTTTGAAATTGTGGACGACTCTTAGCAGTCTCAAGATCAACAAGGGCTTGTTTCAGGTAGCCAGTTAAGATTTGCACCGGATATTTTTCCGACTTATCAGAGACTTGACTAGTCTCCTCTCTATGGCTAAGGGCAAAACGGCGCAAATAATCAACACTAGCTAGGTAGTCTAAATGCCGACTCGCAAAGTCAACCACCTTCTCACTAGGCTCTAGCTCTTGGTAGAGTTTAAACAGGGCTTCAAAATACCACTCTAAATCTTGGTCTGGAAACTTCTCTTGCAAGGTTTCTAGACGGTACATACAAGCTTTCAGTAAACGGCGACGCTCGTGGAAACGGTCAAAGTGACGCCCGATCACTTGAGGAAGGAGGAGGTCAATCCAGAAACTGTGGTGATTGTTTAATAGAGCCAGTAACATGGCTAGACCCTCTTCACGTTCTTCCTGGCTGAGATAATCAACAATAGACCCATAGGCCTGGTCGCAGAGGTTGATCACAATGGCTGCTTGGCCAAATTCCTCTTCAAATTCAACCTGTTCGACCATTTCAATGACATGGTTTAATAGCATCAAAGCAATAAGAGTCTGACCATGATGGAGAATATCATTAAGATTGTTGTTCAAATACTTGGTTAAGTCTTCGATTAAAGCAAAGCCCTTAAAAATAGGAATTTTTCCTGACTGGCTATGTTTAGAATAAATATCATCTACTTCATCAAATAAATCAAGGATAACATTTAATTCATCATCGGCAACTTCATCTTCTCTTTCTAGAAGACTATCATAAAGCTCATTAGCAATTCGGGGATTATCCAGAAGGACTTGCTTAAAATAGTGGAGCAAGCTTAGCCTGGGCAATTGGGAAAGCAAGCGGTCTAATTTAGGAAAATGATGGCTCATGGCATATTCACTATAAGGTCCGAATTGATAGTACAAGGCTGCTGCCGCCATGTGTTTGCAGGCTTTTCCACTATCCGCATAGGGACAGTCACAGGTCATCTTTGATGCTTCATCTTCCCGGTCCAGGTTTAATTGGACCTGATACTTTTCACTGCCCCTTACCCAGAAGTGATAGGTCTGATCCTTGACATAGCTATCTTCCACCCGGTCATCAGCATAATAGAGATAGCCACGTTCATAGATTTTTTTAGGGAATTCCTGACCAAGTAACCGCATAAGCATTACCTCCTTTCCTTCCAGCTCTTATCATCATTATACTAAAATGAAAGCGACTAGTAAGTAAAGAAAAGCCCCTGCAAGTTTGTAGTGACCCCCAAAAGTTGGACTAAGAATTCAACTTTTGGGGGTTATTTTTATGTCTAAATATTCATTAGAATTTAAACTGAATTTAGTAGGAGACTATATTGCGAAAAAAGGAAGTTATCGAACCTTAGCTAATAAAGCAGGAATAGATCCTTCTATTTTACGAAGGTGGGTTAATAACTATTATGAATTTGGTGTAGATGGTTTAAAGAAAAGGCGGACTCAACAGGTTTATACTGTTGAATTCAAATTAAATGCGATAGAATTGTATGAAAGTACGGAAATGAGTTATCGCGAATTGGCCAATTCATTAAACATGAATAATCCAAGTCTAATCGCTAATTGGCGAAGAGCTTATCATGAAAGAGGACTTGATGGCCTTTCCGCGAGGAAAGGAAGGCCACCTAAAGTGTCTAAAAAGAAATCACAAATCAATCAAATAAAGGATAGCAGCGAAACCAATCAGTTAAGTGAAGCAAAAATAAAGGAACTTGAACAACGGATTACGGATTTAGAAATTGAGAACAAATTTTTAAAAGGATTGAGGAGACGTGTGGCTCAAAGAGTCAAGCGAGAAAAGAAGAAATAGTGACCGAAATCACACGTCTCCATGATGAAAAATATGCTTTAAAAGATATTCTTAGCGTTTTAAAGTTTCCTAAATCGACCTACTTTTATTGGAAAAATAAAGATGAGGAAATTGATAAGGATGCCGATTTAAAAGAGGAAATGAAAGACATCAGAGAAACCCATAAGGATTATGGTTATCGAAGAATGCGAGCTGAACTGCTTTCCCGTGGTTATAAGGTCAGTAAAAACAAAGTTCAACGCCTAATGAAAATTATGGGGATACAGGTCACTAGCTATACTAGAAAGACAAGAAAATATAATTCCTACAAAGGAACGATTGGAGAGATAGCGCCAAATCGTATCAACCGGCGGTTTGATTCGACCATTCCTTATCAAAAAATAACAACAGACACAACAGAATTTAAATACTACTATGCCGATGATTCTGGGAATTATCAAACTGGAAAACTCTATTTAGATCCTTACATGGATCTATTTAATCGAGAAATTATTTCTTTTAAGATAACACATCAGCCTAATGGACAAAGCATGTTGGAGGGGCTACAAGCTGCCATTGAAGCAAGTAAATTATGTCCATACAGAAGAACCTTTCATTCTGATCAGGGCTGGGCCTATCAAATGAAAAGTTACACCCGGCTCTTGAAGGATCACCGAATTTTTCAAAGTATGTCTCGTAAAGGAAATTGCTTAGATAATTCGCCAATGGAGAATTTCTTTAGTCTACTAAAACAAGAAGTCTACTATGGTCGGACTTATCATTCCTTTGAAGAATTAGCACAAGCGATTGAAGATTTTATAATCTATTACAATGGTGAAAGAATCAAAGAAAAATTAGATTTTAGGAGTCCTATAGAATTTCGTCTTCATCACGCTTCTTTCGCCGCTTAATGATTACACATAAACTTTAAACTTATCAAGAGCCGCTACGCTCTTCCTCTTGACAAGTTTAAATTTCTGAGTAAATGTGTCGGCAAGAAATAAGCAAGAACTGTAAGCAACAAAAAAGAGCTGGCCAAAGGCCAACTCACTATATATAAAGTCCAACTTATTGGGGTCACCATAGTTTCCATCACTTTGCAGGGGTTATTCCATTCAGATTTTATTAGTTTCCCTAAGCCCTAATTCACGCGATTCTTAGCGTCACCGGTTTCAATGACCTCAAGGGCACTGTCTAAACCACCATCCACTAAAGCCTTAATGGCGTCATCGGTGTAGTAGGCCAAGTGAGGGGTGTAGAGAATCTTTGGATGATTGATCAAGGTTTTCAGGCGTTCATCTTCAACCGTTTTATCGCTCCAATCCTTGAAGACGTATGGCCCTTCTGCTTCATAGGTATCAAGGGCTGCTGAAGCAATATGACCAGAATCAATGGCTACTAATAAAGCATCGGTATCTACCAAGGCGCCCCGGCCATTGTTTACCAGAATGGTTCCTTCCTTACATTGGGCCAATAAGTCAGCGTCAAACATATGGTAATTATCCTTGGTTAGGGGCATATGGAGGCTGACAATATCTGCTTGGGCTACAGCTTCTTCAAGCGAATCCACAAAAGTAAGGTATTTTTCTGCCGCTGGATCAGGGGCAATATCGTAAGCAACTACCTTCCCGCCAATCCCAGAATAAATGCGAGCCAGTTCTTGGCCAATGTGTCCAGCCCCAATCACAGCTAGGGTTAAGTCTTTTAAGACCCGGCCACGAACTTCAGGAGAACGGGAGAAGTTATGTGCCTTGGTCCGCGGTAAGATATTATTCAAGCGACGATTTAAATAAATAATAGTTCCTAAGGTGTATTCAGCAATAGAAACTGGGGAATAAGTAGGCACATTAGTAATAATAATGCCATTTTCCTTAGCTTGGTCTAAGTCATACATATCCACACCGGCTGAGCGTTGGGCGATTTGTTGAATGCCTAAGTCATGTAAACGCGAAAAAATCGGTTCTTCAATCCGAGGCACTTGGGATGTCGATACTCCGTCGAATCCTGCCGCCAAGTCCACCGTATCCACTGTCAACTCTTCTGTTACCAGCTTCACTTCAACTTGATGACGACTGGCCCAGGCTTCTACCAAAGGTTTCTCTTCAGCAGTCACAGCATAAACGATAATTTTAGTCATAAAATCGCCTCTTTCACTTTTTAATAATAGTACTATGAAAATTAGGCTTTGGCTATAATAACTTCTTCCGAAACCAATTCCTAATTTAAGATAGCAAACAAAAATTGAGAATAGCACAATCTACACAAACACCACTATCACGGATCCTCACGTGCAGCACAGCAATTATCTCACGATTTTTATGCTTTCTCACTATTCAGCCAAGCGGCTTTAATGCTATAATCCTCAATGTTAGAAACGAGGAATTATCTATGTCTAAAATTGCTTTAAATTGGAAAGAGCGTCTAATCATTGCTCTCATGCTCTTTGGGCTTTTTTTCGGAGCCGGAAATATCATCTTCCCAGTCTCCCTAGGTCAACAGGCGGCTAGCCATGTGGGGCTAGCCGTGACCGGTTTTAATATTACTGCAGTGGGCCTACCTTTACTCGCCATTGCGGCTATGGGTTTTTCAGAAACGGAATCCGTCTTTCAAATCGCTAATAAGGTCAATCGCCCTTTTGCTTATTTCTTTACCGTTGGTCTCTATCTGACTATCGGCCCCCTTTTCGCCACACCGCGCTTAGCCACCGTTTCCTATGAAGTAGGAATCACTGATTTTGTGCCTGACCACTTAGAAACTCCCGCCCTGTTCTTATATTCAGCGCTCTTCTTTCTTTTGGTCCTATTCTTTAGTTTACGCTCATCTAAAATCATTGAATGGGTGGGCAAATATTTAACCCCAGCCTTTCTTATCCTATTGGCTGTGATCTTAATCCGAGCCCTCTTTGACACCGGAGGCTTCCGTCAAGTACTCTACCCTTCCCCAGCCTACCAGGCGGCCCCTTTGGCTATGGGACTATTAGAGGGCTATAACACCATGGATAGTTTAGCGGGATTGGCCTTTGGAATTATTATTATTCAATCAATTCGTGAATTTGGTATTCAACAACCCCGACAAGTCTCTCGAGAAGTGATGACATCTGGGAGTTTAAGTATTCTTTTGATGGCTTTCATCTATATTGCCTTAGCTTTACTAGGCACCCATAGCTTACAATTTATTCCCCTGTCCGAAAACGGTGGTCAAGCTTTATCACTGATTACTCGCCATTACTTCGGTTTAGCAGGACAAGTCCTCTTAGCCCTTATGATTACCGTAGCTTGCTTGAAGACCGCCATTGGACTAGTGGTGGCCCTAGCGGAAACTTTTGATAAATTTCACTTTTTCAATCTCAAGCAAAAGCATTGGACCATTATTGCCTGTCTCTTGGCCTTTCTGGTGGCCAATATCGGTTTCGACGCGATTTTATCCTTATCTCTACCAGTATTAATGTTACTTTATCCCCTAGCTTGTGTGTTGATCTTACTTAGTCTCTTACCTCAGAACTGGCAAAGTCCCGCACTCTACCAAATCACGATGGCGGTAACTTTTGTCCCAGCCTGCTTAGACTTTTTAAAAGCTTCTCCTGATTTTATCAGCCAAAGTGGACTAGCTAGTAGCCTAACCCAATGGGCCAGTCACTATCTGCCTTTCTTTGACCTCGGTTTTGCCTGGCTCATACCGGCTACTGTAACCATTATTCTCTGCTTACTTATCCAAAAAATTAAGCAATAAACCAAAAATAGCGCAACTAGTCTCTAATAGAGGGGCCAGATGCGCTATTTCTTATTTTCTATAAGTTAATTTACTTCACTTCCCACATATCCAAAACTGGGCCTTGGGGCAGGATTTCTTTACCAAAGGAATCACGCCCGTTCTTACCGAGGTAAGTCCCTTCCTTAATGGCTTGGAAATTAGTCGATTGATGAAATGCTGGGATTTGGTGTAATTGTTGTAAATGATCCCATAGATGCGGGAAATCACTTAAACGGTACTTATTAACCTGAAAGGCTGTATAGTAAGTGGTATCAAAACGAACTAAGGGGGTATAAAGGACAACATCCGCCAAGGTCAAACGGTTGCCTACTAAATAATCCTGTCCAGTTAAGGCTTGGTCAATTTCTGCAAGAGAGTCAAAAAATTGATCAGCATATTTTTTATAGTCTGCTTGTTCACTAGCCTGATGGGCCTTGGCCGGCGCTCCGATTAGGTCAGACCCAATTCTGTCAAAGCACTGGTCAATCGCTGCCCGCTGGTCTGCAGGATACAAGTCCTCAACTTGACTCGTCCCTAAGTCCTTAAAACGAGTAGAAAAATCCTTAATAATATCAAGGGATTCTTGGCTAACTACTTCTTTTGTAGTCAAGTCTACCAGGGCAGGAACTGAATAAGGACCATCATAATTCGGATCAGTATTATGATAGAGCTCACTTAGGTATTCCACTTGTAAAACTGCATCTTGATTGCCGGCTTGGTTAGAAAAGTCCCAAATTTTATCAGTTTTGATGGGCGAAGTGACTGATTTCCCAATCACATCCTCTAAGCCTAATAAGGAACGCACAATATCCGTTCTCTGTGCAAAAGGACAAGACTGGGAAATAACTAATTGATAACGGCCACTTTCTACTGGATAATCATAGTCTTTATCGTATACTCTTGACATAAAAGCACTCCTCTTTTTTAATTCCTGTCTTCTTACTCTCTCATTATATAAGAGGGGCTAGGCGGATGATAGTTTTCCGCTCAAGACACTTCCTTAAGCAGACAAAGTTAAAATCATAATCGCTCCGGCAGCCACTAAACCTACCAAAAGGGCTTCAATGGATTTTTCCACTAAAATACTCCCCACTTGATGCCAATAGGAGCCTTTTGGAAGGTTACGCACTAAGAGAGAGCCATTGACAAAAGCCGTTAAAATCATCCAAACCAAAAACAGAAAAACTAGGGCAATCGACCAAGAAGGATTGATTATGAACTCTACCATAATTCCGACAAAGGCAAGTTCTAAAATTATTGCTGCCAGACAAAAATACCGGTCTTTCTTCCATAGGGAGCGGATAAAATACCTGCGCTTTTGAAAATGATTTGAATTTTCTTTCATAACTGCCACCACCTCAGTTTACTTATTCAATGAAATTATACTAAATCAGGTGGTTTTATAGTACCGAAAGCCTGAAAAGGTTGAAACTTAATATAATAAAAAGAGCTCACCATAAATAAACTAGCGAACTCTTGTCTTTACTAAAAAGGAAGGTCAATGTCAAAGATAGGGTCAAAGTTTCGATAGAGTTGCTCTTCTGGACTACCTAAAAGACCACGATCACAGTCAAAATGAGGGGCAAAGCCAAGATCAAGCTTTTGATCGATTGGTTCTTGAGGCGTATCCAGGAGGCCAGAATAATCTACATAACCATTTTTACCTTCCTTAACCCTGATATTGAAAATCGGATCAACTAGTGAAGGTCTATTATTATAAGAATTTGTATTATGCCTTCTCAATTCTTCTTTAAATGTTTCGTAGCCCACATTATTAGAAAAAACACACACCGTCTTTCCATAAAATTCTCCAGGGGAAATAATTTTTAATTTAATAAATTGACTTCCATTCGATGCGATATATTCTATGAAAGAAGATATTTTCACTTGAACCTTTTTTCCTAGGCCATGGTATTTATTCTTGGTACAGGACAAGAATTTAAATTGCATTCCCGGATTCTGCGTTTTTAGTAGGCTTAGCGAAATCTTAGCCGTATCCCCTCTTTCAAAGAGGTCATCAATCACTAGACCAATCGGTTGGGCTGAGCCGGTTCTTGAGTAGCTGGGAAAATCTTCAGGCAGTCGAATACATGATGCTTCGAAGTTTTCACTGCTGACCATAGTATCTTTAGCCGTCACATTATCTTTTTTAAAGAGACAGCGTTTGTGGTAGGGAACACCTAATTGATCTGAAAGAACATTGACTAAATCATAGATAAATTTCACTTGACCATTAGGATTCCAGCGTGTTCGTGGATTAAAAGAAGGAGCAGGAATAAGAAAATCAAATAGTAATCCAATCTCTCTAAGTCCTTGGCCGACAAAACCCGCTAATTTGAATAATTCATTCATGTAAGCATCTTTCAGCCAATTGGGTAAATCATTGTAGGGCTTATGCATTTGAGGCGTATATACGTATTTTAATTGATAAATGCACTTTCCTATTTCGGTATGCTCTGGACCTCTATCCTCATTGACTTTGTCCTTATACCAATCCAGGTAATAGGCTTCAAAATCGGTAATTGCTTTAATAGGATGAATATGTTTTAGTTTTTCTGCTTGATTCACTGCCATAATGATAGCCTTTCTAGACTAAAAAAGCGTCGTTTGTTGGAAATCAGAATCTTCACTAACAGTCAGTTGACGTTCGTTTTTTAATAAATCAGAAAATTTGCTAAAAATTTTATCACGCTTGATTGTAGCAGGATGTTCGTCTTTATTTATACCTCGAGAGGAAAGAATTAAGTCTTTTTCTTCCCCAGTCAATTGCTCCTCTTGATAGCTATTCATCAATGCTTCCAGCTGCTTGAGTCCTTCCTCTCCCTTTAAGTTGCGATAGCGCATGGTGTTTTCATATAAATAAAAAACTTTACCGATTTACCTTGTAACAACAACTGTATCGTGTTCCTTAGGGTACCGGAAGAAACCTGAAGAGCACCAAAACGGTTTTTTTGATGGGGTCAAAAATCGCTAGCCCCCATTGAGAGTCATTAACCATTTGTCGGTCCTTCATCATTTGTTGCTCTTGACCATTGAGCCCTTCATTAGGGTGGACATAGCGAAGTTTCCAATCTTTTTCAAGTGCTATCCGTGGCTTCTGATTTATAGTAAAAATTTCCACATTTTTATAATCCTCGAGGCGGAGCAAGTCAGCAACTTCTTTATCGACCCCCTTGTTAGAGTCCCCTAAGTTAATCTTTAAGCCTTGGTCAATAATTGCATCAATGGATTCTAGTACTTCTTGGGATAATTGATTTTGCGTTCTCGACCCAGAGATGAAAACACTCCGAGTTGTTTCAGCCATAAACTTCCACCTCCAAAAGTTTACAATAATACCTGTGTATATTATAAGATCTCCTCCCAAATAAAATAAAGGAGAGAATCACAAATTGACTTCGCTCTTATATTATAGCATGTTCGATCCAAAGCTTGGATAATGAGAGTTGAAGACCGCAAGAGGAAATAAAAATAAGTTAATAAAAAAGAGACTTCAATAAAGCCTCCAATAAATCAAATATTATTAATTTCTTTTTGAAAATCCCAAAATAAGTAGGTAAAGACTCATGGTTAATGGTTTTGGTCATGCTCCCTAGCCACTGTTAGAAAGTAGTCAGCCAGGGTGAGACCATACTTCTTTGCTTGATTTTTTAGGTAATCTCTTTCTTCTCGAGTTACTTTCATCCCTATATCGATGTTACGCTTCCGCCCTGTAGCTGGACGACCACGAGGGCGTTTCTTTTTGTCTGTCACTGTCTATTCCCTGCTTTCCTTTATCATTTAATACGCTAACAATAAATCACCAGACTAACGCCTAACCCCCATGAGAGAGAAGATTTTGTCACTAAACCAAGTTTCTTTAAATATCGCAAAGCACTTAAAGTTATCTCGACCAATTAATGAGTATATTTTAATTAGGTATGTTTAAGATCCACTTTAATAGGAATCAGTAATGCATCTTCAGAAATTATCAAGTCATCAAAAGACGATGCCTTGGGAATTGAATTACCTTCTTTTTTAGCAATAATTAACCATCCTTCAAGAAGATACTTAGCCATATAGAGGGCATCGTTCATATCTTCACCGAAAGAATACGCGCCATCTAAATCTGGAAATTCAATAGTATATTTGCCTCCTGATGGAGTAAAGATGGCATAGTATAAATATATAGCTAACTTCCTTTCAGATTAACCCCGCATGTGCGAGAAAAGCTCTTGACCTTTTACCACACTACCATAGTAACAACTATCATCATGAAGTTGTATGTAGTAACGCCTTACTTTTATGCGCAAAATATGAACATTTATGTAGTAGTTATGAATTGATGTTAGTAAATATAACAAAGAAGACAAATAAAAAAGTCACACAAATTAATGTGTTGCTAAAGAATGTTTGTTATATATTAATAAAAACCTGTCAGCTTAAACCACTGATAGACTCAATAGCTAACGCCTTTACTATATAATAAATAACCAACCTCCGCTAGAAAAAGCCTACCAAATATATCAAAAGATCAGACTTAATAACCGCTATTATTAAGCTACTTAAAGCGTTGATAAACTTGATACAATAACACTATATAGCAAGGTGTTAACACTTATACTATATCATAAACTAACAACCAATCGTCTGTAATGTGCAACTCACGAACGCCCTGCCAATCACCGCTTAAAGCGTGATCTTTATACTTTGTCTTAAGCAAATCTTTGTCTTGAGTTTGCAAAGCTTGAACAGCTTCCTTAACTTTTATCATATCAAAATGTTTTTTCTGATACTTTTTAAATCGTCTTTTAAATTTAGGCGATTGAACAATCTTAAACATCGGCGTTCATCGCTTCCCACCAGTCTTCCACACTTTCAAAAGTTTCGCCTTTGCCTTGCTCGATTTCAGCTAGCGCTTCTTGAATGCTGGTACGCTTAACGTCAAAAGGAATCCCTTGACAAGCATTAACTTTCTTTAGATACATTGTGATCGCTGTAGACATGTCAAGGCCCAAATCATCAAAAATAGCCTGTGTATTTTTCTTTAGATCTTCATCAACCCGAACATTAATAACGGCTTTTTTAGACATGCTTATCCCTCCTTTGTATACATTGTATGCACATTAGATATACAAGTAAACCTTTATACCCTATCTTTAGAATTGGTCTGACGCGGGAAAAACTCATACTCGATATCTTTAAAATCGACATACACAGGATCACCCCCGCATGTACGGGAAAAAGACTAAAGCTTTTCCTAGTATTTATAATTCTCTAAACGTTTGGTTTGTGTCTGGCCGCGATGCAAGAAATAACAAGGCCGACCCTTATGTTCACTCAAGGAGCCCAGCTGTTCCTGGCAATTCGGACATAATAGGGCCTTGTCGCGTCGGCCAAAGTCATATTCAGCTTCAATAATCCGGTGAATTTGTAATTTAATCAGATTACCACGGCCAACCTTCCAATAAACACATAAATCATGCTTGCAGTGCATGCAAGACACTAAGAGTGGGTGGGCATTCTTTATTTTTCCTGTCCTAGAATTTTGATAAGTCATCATTCCCCTCACTCCCTCCTTACTTAGTTAATAAACTGTTTTCTTTAATCAAATTGAGTCTGCCAATTCTCACTACGATAAGCTTGAAAGCACATAGCAATTTGTTCTGCTGTGGTTCGTTCTGGATCCAGATCTGGCAATTGGTCGGCTTTAAAGTACTGACTGTCACTGGTTTCAATATTATCTTGGTAATGCCCACCTAAATCCTCACAAAGATAAAATATCTTCACAATACTATAAGCGTAGGGAGGTTGGTTATGTTTATCGCGATCTTGGACAGCGATTACCGATTTTACCCTAACCTCACGACCAGCTTCTTCCTTGGCCTCTTTAACTGTATTTTTCATCGGAGACATATTCATCTCACACCAGCCCCCAGGCAAAGACCATAAACCATTGCGTTCTTTGACCAATAAGATCTCATCATTTTGAATAATGGCTGCCCGAGTATCCACTTTCGGGGTTTGGTATCCTTCATCCCCACAAAAGAGATCTTGAACTTTTTGCCAGCTTAGCTGAGTTTTCTTTGCCATAATTTCGGCTGCAATATCGCGAATCCGTTGGTAACGCTCTCGGTCAAAATCATCCCGCCCATAATGCAAACCCGCCTGGGCAATACTTTGTAGTTCAATGGCTATCTCGACTAATTTGTCTACTTCATCCATCACGGTCACCCTTTCTTTATTTCTTTAAGCTTAGCGATCCAAATAGAAAAAACAAGCCAGGCCTTATAGCTTAGCTTGCTTCTCACTTTAAACTCATTTATCTATCGGTCTTTTAATTTATCCAACCCAGTAAATTTCACTAAGTCTGTGGAATAAATCCTCCGATTGATGACCCGGGTGGAACCCTTCTCGTATTGGTTATTAAAATAGTCAAAATAAGTCCCCGGGGTCATCACTCCCACCATGAGGAATTGGTCCAAGCCAATAGCTCCAATAATTTCATCACAGAAGAGGACACAATTACTCCCAAAAACAAAATAGGTCTTATATTGACCGGATTTAAACTTATACATGGCACAATCGGTTGCCCGCTTCAAACGTCCGCCAAAGGAATCCCACTGGCTCTCAGTTTCTGGCGCCCAGGGGACCAGTAAGTCATCGATTTCGGCTAATTTTGCTTCTAAGGCTTCCTTCTGCTCTTGGTTCAATTCAATATCATACTCAAAAATAGTAATCCCATTTTCCAATTCAAATTCGATACTCTTCTGATGGTCAATCTTACACAAGACCCCTTCCCCAATCGCCCGGAATAAATGCCCCGAATCGACGTCATGGTTGCCATAAGAATAAACCGTCCCATGGTAGGCAATATTTAAGTGCCCGATTAAGTCGAGATGAGCATTGGAGGTTTGTACTAAGACCTGCAGGCTGTCGACCGCACCTGTTTCATTTTCTTCCATGTAGTCATGGTAGGCACTACTAAAGGCAAGTTCATCCTCTACTTCTTGGCGGATAAAGTGATTTAATTTATTGGCTAAGCGATTAGGTTCCAACAAATTAAAAACAATCGGTACTGGGAAACGAAAACGACGCTTGATCTCTTGGTCTTGCTCGCGATTAGGTAGATTTTTTCTGGCATCGGAAATGTAAGTCAAGCCAATAAAGACCAGGTAGAGACCTAACCAGAAGAGCACATTATGGTCTTGGATCGGTAAAAATAAACTCGCCAGACCAAAAATCAAGTGCACCAAAGCAAATAAGAGTCGCTTGAGTCGATCAGGGACATGGTCCATCCGCATTAGGCAATAAGTCACAAAGGAAACCAGGCCCATGAGTAATTGATAAATACCAATTATCCGCATCAGAAAGTAGGTCGATGAAATAGGAAAAGACAACATGACGAATGCAACGAGCACTTGCCCCAGGGCTACAAAGAGTTGGAAGAGCCGATTCTTAGCTCCGTTAGCATTTTTATCAAAGATCACCTGTGATAGTATGCGAAAGATCCCTTGTAAGCCAATGATCCAAGCTACTAAATTATTCAATCGTAATAAAGCCTGTCCCTGCCACAAAATAAAGGCGAGTCCAGCTAGTATCCAGAGAATCCCCGAAATAAGATGAGAAATCTCCCATTTATTTGCTTTCAAACAGCCACCGCCTTCTACACACAATTCTTCAACCTCAATATTAGAGTGTCCTCACTCTATTTGATCAATTCTTTTCTAGGACTGACTCATAGATATCTACCATAGCCCGTGAGGCATTCTCCCAGGAAAATTGCTTGGCATAGTCCTGTCCCCTGACCACAACATTCTCTACCACTTCTTCTTGATCTAAAAGAGCCAAGCATTGATCCAGGGAATCCAGGTCATCTTGTTGGTAGATCAGCCCATTGTCTAAATGTTTAATTTGTTCCTTAGTGGGTGCCGATTCAGCAGCAATCACCGGCAAACCTGAAGCCATGGCTTCAGTAATCACTAAGCCCAAGGTTTCACTTACCGAGGGAAAGATAAAGGCATCAGCACTTGCATAAGCCGCTGACAGTTACCCACCATGCAAGAAGCCGGTAAAAGTCACTGGCAAATGGGCAAATTTTTCTTCCAAGTTCGCTTTTTCTGGACCATCTCCTACAATGGCTAAGTTGACATCATCGCGAGTTTCTAACCATGGAAGTAAGCTATCAATTTCCTTTTCTGCAGCCACCCGACCGACAAAGAGCAATAGCTTATCCCTCTTTGAATCAGCCGTCAACCGTTGACGCATCTTTTCTGAATAGAATTTAGGGTCACGCTGGTCTAAGTCCACTCCCTTAGGCAGAATGACTAAGTTCTCAATGGCATTGTCATCCAATAAGTCATACATGGCCTGGCTGGTCACCATATTAGCCGCAGCTAAATTATGCCAGTGGCGCAAATAGGACCAAATCACCGGAGATAAAACATCCAAATGATAATAAGCAAGATATTGAGGAACATTGGTATGGAAGCTAGCCACTAAAGGAATGTCCATCTTCACCGCATAATGAATACCGGCTGCCGCAAAGCCCACTGGATTGACCGAGTGTACAATATCTGGTTCATCAATTTCCAACTGCTTTTGAATATCCGTTGAGGGGATTGCCCAGGGACGGTAACGATAGAAAGGAAACCATACCGATTTAAAAGGAATAATCAAAGCATCCTTATATTGGACGGGCATGTCCTCCATCTCGGGAGCGTAGATAAGCACTTCATGCCCGCAATCCAACATATAGTCAATGGCGTGAGTCAAACGGGTAACGACACCATCCGTTGCCGGCAAAAAGGTTTCCGTAATGATAACAATCTTCATGGCATTACTTCCAAGATGGTGAATTCATGATCACTTCTTGGTGGGCACGGTCCTTGTTCTCTAAAGCCAAGTCCAATAGATTCTTGGTGACTTCATCGGTTAAGTAATGTGGATCAAGACCTAAGTCCTTCAACTCAGTCATCACGGCATTAAAATAATGTTCTTCTTCTTCCACACGAGGATTAGCCACATGATCAATGACAGGATTTAAGCCCATTTCTTTGGCCACTTTTTCCACCTTATGGGCCATATCCATGACTGAGAATTGTTCCGTCATTTGGTTAAAGACACGGAACTCTCCTCGCTCAGCAGGGTTCAGAGCAGCAATTTCAATACAACGAACGGTATCTTCGATATTGATAAAGCCTCGAGTTTGACCACCCTTACCATAAACCGACATTGGTAAGCCATTGGCGGTTTGAACCACAAAACGGTTAAAGACCGTCCCAAAGATGCCATCATAATCAAAGCGGTTGTAAAGGACAGGGTCCATAGCGGTTTCTTGGGTATTGACCCCATAAACGACTCCTTGGTTCAAATCGGTTGCCCGAATTCCCCAAGACCGGCAAGCAAATTCAATATTATGAGAATCATGAACCTTGGTTAAATGATAGAAAGAACCTGGCTTCTTAGGATAAAGCATGCGGTCACGGCGGCCCTTGTGCTCAACCTCTAGCCAACCCTCCTCGATATCAATATTGGGCGTCCCATATTCTCCCATGGTGCCTAACTTAATCAAATGGCAATCCGGTGCATAGTCATGGATAGCGAAGAGCACATTTAAGTTCCCTAAAACATTATTGGCTTGGGTATAGCGGGCATGTTCAAGGTCAATCATGGAATAAGGTGCAGAGCGCTGTTCTGCATAGTGAACAAAGGCTTCTGGCTGAAACTCTTGAAAGACAATAGAAATAAAATCATAGTGGTTTAAGTCGCCTTGGTAAACAGTAATATCTTTACCGGTTAATTCTCTCCATTTGTCAACACGTTCGTTGAGGGAGGCAATGGGCGTGATGGAATTGGAGTTGAGCTCCTTATCGTATTGCCGACGCACTAAATTATCGACAATCGCCACATCATGACCCTGTTTGGATAGATATAAGGCGGTAGGCCAACCACAAAATCCGTCTCCACCTGCTACGATGATTCTCATAATCACATTCCTCCATCATGAATATTTTTTAAATAATATAAATCCTTTAAACTAAATATAACACGATGAATTTACTTTTCAAAAAATATGATAAGGATTTTATGGAATCATTTTCTGCCATTAAGAGATCCCCTGTATATTCACTGAAGTCCCACCCTTTTCCTCAATATAAGTGGCAAGTCTTTTATGAAAGTTCAGCTGTAAAAGTGACCAAGGAAGAGCTGACAGAAGCTAATTAGTTTATAAGTCGAGCTAAGTTTGTTATTCTATACTTAGTTAATGTGTTACATCGTTAAGAGGAGGTAATGAATATGAAAGAAGTTACTATTGAAGAATTTCATAATATTGTCGAAAATGAAGATGATCTTAATATTTTAGACGTTCGTCCTCGCGAACTCTATGAAGAAGGTCACGTGCCTGGAGCCAAGCATTTCCCTCTTTCACAAATTGAAGACCATCTTGATGAATTAGACAAAGACAAGCATTACTATGCGATTTGCCATGATGGTAAAGGCTCTAAAAAAGCCACCGAAATTTTAGATGAACACGGTTTTGACGTCACCAACGTCGAAAAAGGCGTTCCAGACTACCCAGGAGAGCTGGAAAAAGCTTAAATCAATAAAGCATAACATAACAGGAAAAAGCCATGCTAGCTTTCCAGCCGCCATGGCTTTTCTTTTGGCAATTCTAAATAAATGACGTATTTTGATAAGCAATAAATGAAAAAATAAGCAAATAAGAGGCAGTAAGTAATGAAAGAAATTAGCAGTGATGCATTCTACCAAAAGATTAAAAACGGCGAAGAACCCAATGTGCTAGATGTTCGCGATCAAGCGGCTTATCAAGCAGGTCATGTTCCTGGGGCTAAACATTTCCCTCTCTCCCAAATCCAAGAAAATATGGATAAGCTCGATAAAGACAAACATTATTATGCGATCTGTAACAGTGGGAGAACCTCTAAACAAGCCAGCCAAATCCTAAGCCAGCACGGTTTTGATGTCACTAACGTTGAAAAAGGAACCCTTGGCTATCCAGGTAGCCTAGAAAAATCTTAAAGTCAGTCGTGCCTTAATATAATCATTAAAAACATGCTGTCTTAGTGGCTAGCATGTTTTTTGTATTTCAAAAAATATTTATGTTTATTTAGCTTATCATATAAAATTTCAAAAAAATCTATACCCAATCGAGAATAAGTTTGGTAGGATAGTTATTATATCAGGCGATCAAGCTTAATAAACTTTTTAGAATGGAGCATGATTATGACCAAGCGTCTTGAAAAACGGAAAATTGGTTTGGTTCCTCGTATTATTTTAGCCATTATTTTAGGTATTGTTGTGGGCCGCTTACCAATTGTTCCCGAATTTATACTACAGATTTTTGCGACTTTTACTACAATTTTCTCTGACTTCCTTAGCTTTGTCATTCCCTTTATGATCATTGGTTTTGTGGTCCAAGGAATTGCTGACTTGAGCCAAGGGGCAGGAAAATTACTGGGGATAACGGTCTTAACCTCTTATATTTCAACCGTCATCGGTGGTTTACTGGCCTATCTGGTTGCCAGCAACCTCTTTCCTCTATTCATCACGACTGACCTGGTTGACCAACTCAGTGAAGCCGGCGAAGGAATCAAGCCCTTATTCACTATTCCCTTAGAACCTTTCTTTGATGTGACTGGTGCTATTATCTTTGCCTTTATGATGGGGCTGGGGATTTCCTGGTTACGTCAACTCGGCCGCGGAAAAGTTCTCTATGAGGCCTTCAGCGACTTCGGAGGGATCATCAGTCAAGTACTGGCCACCATCATTGTACCGCTCTTACCGGTTTATATTTTCGGTAATATTGCCAATTTAGCCTACACGGGGACGGTCTTTGCGATTTTAAATGTCTTTTGGAAGGTCTTTATCTGCGTGTTGATTATGCATTTACTTTACATTACTTTCCTCTTCTTTGTCTTTGGGACCTATGCCGGCAAGAATCCGATCGAACTCATCAAAAATCAAATCCCTGGCTACATGACTGCCCTAGGCACTCAATCCTCAGCTGCCACCATTCCAGTCAATGTTAAATGTGCTTTAAAGAACGGGGTTTCTGAAGGGATCGCTAACTTTGTCGTACCGCTCTGTGCGACTATTCATTTAGCAGGATCGATTATCACCATCACTTCCTGCGCAACGACCCTGTTATTGATTTATGATATGCCACACGGTTTCTTGATGATGCTTGGTTTTATCCTCATGTTAGGAGTTGCCATGGTTGCTGCTCCAGGAACTCCAGGGGGCGCCATTATGTCTGCTCTACCTTTCCTACCTATGATTGGGATCGCTAGTCAGGCCATGCAACAAATTATGATCTCCCTATATATCACCCAAGATAGCTTTGGGACTGCTGCTAATGTATCTGGAGACAATGCCATCGCCGTCTTTATCGATAAAATCTACCAGGAAAAAATTAAGTCCAGTGACCAATAATTTGTCATAAGGAATTTGAAATATAATTAAAAAATGCTTCCGCATTCTAAGTGTTAGCGGAAGCATTTTTTATTTAATATAAGCCCAAATATTGAAAGAGCGGAACCAGAATAAGGGGGATGAAGGTAGCTGGCAACATGTTCGAGACTTTGAAATCTTTGACCTCAAAAAGACTAAGGCCAATCACCCCAATCAGAAGTGACCCAACCGCCGATAACTCATTGAGAGAAGCTTCCGGCAAGTAAGGAGCTAGCCACTGAGCTAAGAGCGCAATGCCCCCTTCATAACAGATAATCGGTAAACTGGCAAAAGCTGGACTCATCCCATAGGTTGCCCCAAGAATAAGCACAATAATAAAGTCCAAAATCGATTTAGCAAATAAGGTGGCATGGTCATGATATAGGCCGGACTGGATAGCTCCTACAATACCCATAGCACCAACACAAGTAATCAAAACCGCTGTGATTAAGCCTTCCGCAAATTGCGACTCAGGGTCTGGACCTGCAAGTCGACTTTTAATCCGATTGCCCCAGCGGTTAAGCCGGCCATCAATATCCATCAGCTGGCCTATAATGACTCCCACCACCATGGATAAAATGACGACGATAATACTCTTTGTGGTCAAGGCGCCTTGAATAGCGATCAAAACCACCGACAGACCCAAGACCTGATTAATGGCCTTAGCCAAATCATCCTGAATAAAATGCCCAAAGAACCTCCCCAAGACACCAGCTAGTAAAATTAAGCCAGCATTCACCAATGCGCCCGTTATTGCCATAAACTTTCTTCCTTTCTCCCTATCATTGTCCCAACAATCTGCCTGGACTAAAAACCCCTTTCTATTCAGACACGATTAATCATTACTAGCCAATATAAACAAATCGCCCCCAGTTGACAAGTCTTTTAGGCAAATATTTGGGTCACTTTTTTTGTCTGACTTTAATAAAAACAAAGCCCGACTAAGTAAACTTTTAAACCTGCTGTTTTCCTATAAAAACTTGCCCAGCTTACTGATTCCTTTGTCGCAAGGGAACAATTTTATGCTATTATATGTCCTATTGATTTGATTATAGAGAAAAATAAGCACGAAATAGACAGAAAGAGAAATGATCATGACAATAAAAACCAAAGACATTTTAATTATCGGCTTTGCCCTCTTTGCGATCTTTTTTGGCGCTGGGAATTTAATCTTTCCTCCTTACCTAGGGATCGTCAGTGGGGAAAGTTGGCTGAGTGCTGCCCTAGGCTTTCTCACCTCAGACCCCTTCTTTCCGATTTTAGGGGTCTTAGTGACAATCTACTTAGGGGGACGGGCTAATGACCTAGGTAAGCGAATCCACCCTCAATTCGGGACTGTCCTAGCCGGAATCGCTATTATCTTAATCGGGCCGCTCTTTTCAGTTCCGCGGACTGGTGCAACCACCCATGAGGTCTTTATCCAATCCCTATGGCCCAATATTCCGATTTGGCTAAGCAGTCTGGTTTTCTTTGCTTTGACCGCTTATCTGGCCTTAAATCCAAGTAAAGTGATTAATAATATCGGTAAATATCTTACCCCCGGGATTCTAATTATTCTCTTTTTCTTAGTTTTGGTTACCCTATTCAATCCGCCAGCAGCTGCAGCTCCCAGTCAAATTAGCCAAACCTTCGCCTATGGCTTTAAAGAAGGCTATCAAACCATGGATGCTCTAGGAGCCTCTTTAATGGCAAGCGTCGTCATGTCAGAATTAAGGGCACGTGGCTACAGCGACAAGAAGACCCAGATAAAGGCCGGCGCCTTAGTCGGACTAGTTGCCTTTGTTCTCTTAGCTGTGGTTTATCTCTCCCTGACTTACGCTGGTTCAACGGTTTCCAGCTTGATGAGCGCGAATATCGACCGCACGGCCAGTTTCAATGGCACGGTGACCGCGATCCTAGGGCAATGGGGGCACTTGATTATGGGAATTTGTGTAGCCCTCGCTTGTTTAACCACCGCAATTGGGCTCACCTCTGCCTTTAGTAACTTCTTTGTGGAAGTCTCCAAGGGACGTTGGTCCTACCAAGCCATCACCCTGGTAGCTGTCGCCATTGAATTTTTGATTTCTCTCTTAGGGACTAACCAGATCATTTACCTGGCTTCCTTTGTCTTAACCACCATCTATCCTATTTTCATGGTGCTGATTCTCTTCTCCGTCTTTGACCGAAAAATCAGCTATGACTTAACCTATACGGGAGCCGTTATTGGCGCTGGGGCCGTGGGTCTGACTCAAGCCTTGGCTGGCACTGGATTAGGGGTTTTCGAAAGCCTCTTTGGCCCACTCGCCCAATTCACTTACCAGCTTCCTCTTAGTCAACTGGGGTTAGAATGGCTTCTGCCAGCATTATTAGTCGCTGGCACCTTCAGTCTCTACGCTGCCTTGAAAAATAAAGAATCAGCAAGCCATTAATACTTAATTAACCAAGACCGCTAAGGCTTAGCAGATTGTAGCTAAGCCTTAGCGGCTTTTTTATTCAACAAAGGGCAATTGCTTTCTCTCCCGAGCGGACTGTGTTAGGATGGGATAAATAATATAAGAAGGAGTATGTTTGGATGGCTTTTAATTTGAATAGCTTAATGCAAGGAGCCCTGGGAAACTTTTCCCAAAAAGACCAGCAAGAATTGACTGAAGAATACGGCGATTTTCTTTTTAAAGATGAAGAAATTTATTCCGGCTACCAATTGATCCGGGACGCCATCATTTTTACTAATATTCGGATCATCTTAGTCGATAAACAAGGCGCTAGCGGGAAGAAAACTGCCTTCCGTTCCCTTTACCTCAGCCATATCGTTGATGTCGAAATGGAGAGTGCCGGCTTGGCCTTTGATGATAGTGAAATCACCATCACTTATCTCAATAACATTTACCGTCGCCCCCGTGAGGAAGAAACAGAGACGGTGACCTTTGAATTTCCTAAGCAAACTGACATCTTGCCGCTCTACCGCTTCTTAGGTAACCTAGTCGTAGAAAATCGCCGCGAGATTAACCAATAATACAGAAAAGAGTGTGCCCAGCCAATAAAGTCGGCTAGAGCACACTCTTTTTGTCTAAAGTATTGGATTAGGAATTGGCATAAGCCTTGCCCTCTTGCCCATCTCCTTCATAGTATTGGTCAAGGTTTAAGACTTTTTCGAAACGAGCAACTAGAAGGCCGGTAGAACCCGAAGCAGTGACGTTGGTTGCGGTTCTAGCCATATCGGCAATGGCTGAAATTGGAGTTAATACAATAATCATTTCTACCGGTAGGCCAATAGCAGTAAACATAGCCGTTGCAGTAATGGTCGCCGTGCCGGGAACGCCGACTGTCCCCGCTGATACTAAGAGGGCAACAACCACCATATAAAGATAATCAAGTAGACCAAAATCCAACCCTAGAGCATTAATGGTAAAGATAGCTAAGAGGACCGGCCAAGCTGCTGCACAACCTGGCATCCCAAAAGTTGTTCCAATAGAAGAAGTAAAGGAAGCGATATGTTCTGGAACCCCCATCTCCTTTTGGGCACTAACATTAGCAGGAACCGAGCCTACTGAACTTTGGGTTGAAAAAGCAATCATCCATACTGAGAAGAAACGTTTTAAATAGATCCAGGGATTCAGCCGACCCAAGAGGCCAATAATTGCCCCAGTAGTCACTGATGAATGGAAGAGAGTGACTAGGTAGAGAGTCGTTAAAGCTAATAATAGAGACCCTAAGGAGGCTAAGTTCAAGCCACCGACCTTGTCCGTTAAGAGCGCTAACACGGCATAGGGGGTAAAGCGGGTAATCAAAGCCGCTACTTTGAAGATCACTTGGTGGCCAGCATCGATAAAATCAGTGAAAGCCTTGATTTCTGCCTTATTTTGATAAGTCAGAATAGCAATCCCAACAAATAAGGAAAAGACAATAATAGGAATCACCCGGTTATTGGCTGCATCCTCAATAATATTTTGCGGGAAGAAATTAATCACCGCTTGGGTGAGAGTCGGAACTTCCTTAACTTCCACATTGCTGGGGAGGTCAATGTGCGCGTTACGCCCTACCCCTAAGGTCAAAGCCACAACAATAGTGGTCACTGAGGCTAAAACATTGTGCAAGGAAAGCACGCCGATAGTCTTAGCCCCAATTGTGGTTAAAGTTTTTAGGTTTCCTAATGAAGAAACCGTTGAGATAATCGAGAAGAAGAGGACCGGTACCACAATCGCCTTCAATAAATGAGCGTATATGGTACCAATCGCCCCCACGTAGGCCGTATGACCAGCAAAGACCAAGCCAGCGCCGATTCCTAAAAATGTCGCGGTCAAAACCCGCACCGTAAAGGATTTGCCCTGACTCGCCTGCCAGCGTAACACAAAGAATAATAATAGAATCGTAATTAATGCAAATACATCTACCATCAATGTCACCCCTTTCACTTACTTATAATAAGTCATTTTCAATAGGTCTATTATATATTTTTTTATGCCAGATACAAGCCCTTAATTTTTATGGGGTATGATCAATAAATTTTATCACTCCTTCATACTTATACAATATATAATTTTTTATCAGTAATTTATAGCTTTTATATAACCATTAATGATACTATGAAAATAATTATTACGAAATGGGGAATTTATATGAAGAAAACACTGTTATTTTTAACAAGTTTAGCATTACTTGCAGGATGCCAATCCAATGACCAAGGTGCCGAAGCTGAACAATCTAATTCAGCAACCACTTCGGTTCAGGAGAAACAAAATGATACGGATCCAAAGGACGTAGGTAATGCCCCTCTTGAAAATGTAGGAGACTATACCACGAGAAACGAAGCTAAAGCCACACTTCTAGCCATCCATAAGCCAGAAGGTAAGCAAGATATTGCTGACAATGTTTCTGTTTCAGTAAATGATATTAAAATTGTAGAATTATCTGATATTAAAAAAGATTCAATGTACGATGTTACTGGATACCAAAATGGTGATAAAATCATTCAAGTAAACTTTACTTTTGATAACCAGACCGATTCGCAAATTGATAATATTGGTATGCCTAAAATTGTAACTTCCTCCGGTGAACAAATTTCACCTTCAAATCTTATTGGCGATCACACTGTTCTGCCTAAAGCTAAGGTTGATACCGGCGCATTCGAAAAAATTAAAGATGCCGATATTTCAGGGATCACTTTAAATTGGGAACTATATGTTACCGAGCCTGATTTCCAAAAAATCCCATCCAATCCTTTAGAAATTAGTTTCTAGATCCAGTAAAAAGCACTTAAATTGCAGCTTTTATCAGCGCCATTTAAGTGCTTTTACTTATTTCTAATGAAAACCTTTAAGACAGTTCCCGTTTTAGGCGTTCACTTTCACTTTCCTTAGAAAGTTTTTGCGCTAAGGCAGGTGAAGCTAGGGAAGTAATAATACATACCATCATCACGATAGCGGTAGCCGAAGTCACTTGAGAAGCAAAAACGGCAGGGAGGGCGGCACCGATAATGGCTGGGTTAGCTACCGACATACCGGCTACATTCCAAATAGCTACACCATCGACACCATCATTGACCTTAGTCACATACTTATCAAATAAAATTAAAGGAAACATCAAGGCCATAAAGAGGACAGCCATTAATAAACCGGACAAGCCAGAGGAAACAGCATCCATCAAGTTCATTCCTACCCCTAAATTCCAGCCTAAAAAGGGCAGCAGTTTACCAATCAAGGGCGAGAAGAAATCTGCAAAATCAGGGTCAATATTACCGAGTAAGGCTCCTACAATTAGGGGGATAAAGATGGAAATAATGGGATCCCAATCTATCCCTGCACCGCCACCACTAGCAGTAAGGAGACTGAGAAGAATCAAGGGGGTAAAAGACATGCCCAGGATGCCGTAAATACCATAGACTGCCCCAAATTGTCGGTCACCGTACTCACTATGGATAGCTAAGGCAACGGCTGGATTGAGTGAATACATCACGCAAGCAAAGGTTAATAGGTTAATCCCTAGTACTCCTTCAACCCCAAACAGCCAATAAAAACTAAAATGTATAAGGTCGATAACACTAATTTAAAGACAACCATGGGTAAGTGGCGCTTGAGCAAAGGGCCGATTTTCTTAAAATCTAGGGTCGTTCCCGCTGCAAAAACCAGAAAACCAATGACAGCACTAGTTCCATTCTGGAAAGCAGCCTGGGTGGTTCCGCCAAAGACGTCGTACATTCCAGGGAAGAAAGAAATCAATAACATGGAAATAATCATTGGTACTAAGAAAGTCCCTGCTGGAATTTTCGCAATTTGTTTTAACATAAATACCTCTTTTCTTTTCTCCTATAACAAGCATGCTTATCATAGCATAGATGGCTTTGCTAAAGCGAATCAAAACTAGGCTAGAAATCGCTCATCAAATATTTCTCCTTGAGAAAAATAAAACCCTAATTTTTATCGAATGATTAAAAACAATATCATTAAATTTTTTCACATTTTAATGAACATTTTTAAAATTCCTGTTACAATATTCTTTGTGTAGCTAATTTTAGAAAGATTTAAACTTTAACAACTAACTATTTAAAAAGGGAGTATCTGCATGAAAGGCAAATTTTTCCAAGAGAAAAAGTCTAAAAAGACAATGCACAAATCAAAAGGCAAATGGGTCGTGGCTAGTTTACTCCTGGCCGGCTCACTAGGTGCGGTTTCATTAAGTAATGAAGAAGTTAGAGCCAATGTCAACACCCTGGCCAGTCAAGGAATTAAAAATTTTTCCAGTTCTGACTTTGTGGGTAAAGATCAACTGAGTGAAAATGGACAAATCAAACAAGCTAGTCAGGATGCACTCAAACGTATTAAAGGAACTTGGACCAAGAATAGTGTCGACCAGGTCAAAGGGGAAATCGCCCGCCAACAAGCAGCCGGCTACCAAGCTTACGTTGTTCAATGGGGAGATACTCTCAGCGTACTCGCTGAAGCGACTGGTCAAGACCTCAACAGCTTGGCTCAAGCTAACCATTTAGGCAATATCCACCTAATCTTTACTGGTGACTTATTAACTGGAGTTCTCTCCCCACTTAGCCAAAATAATGATGGGACTCAATCGGCTAAAACAGTTAGCCCAGCGACAACCACCAGTGAAACTAGCGCACAAAAGGCCCCAGCCAGCGGTCAACATCAAGACCAAGCCAGTGCTGACTTAAGCCCAGCAGCAACTGAGGCAGCTATTGAAAAAGACTTAGCTGAAAATGTGAAGATTACGGTCTTAACTCCTCAAGGCCAAGCACAAGCAGGCGTAAACAGCGCACAAAGCAATCCGCAAACGGAAAGCTCTGAAAGCGGTCTTAGCGGGCATATCGTAGAAAATCCTGCATCCATTGACACTGCCCTGCCAGAAGAAAACGCTGGTAAGGAAAATCAACAGACTACTGAAGCAAAGGCTGAACCAGAACAAAACAAGACAGAAAGTGTAGAAAATCCAACAGTTATTGATGAAAAATTAGAAGACGCCGATACAAACAAGGATTCAGAGGCTCAGGAAACTAAGAACAAAGACCAAGCGCCAACTGAAAAGTTAGTGAAGGAAAAAGAAGTTCAAGCAGAGGCCAATCCCAAAGCCGACAATAAGGAAAAGGACAAAGCTGAAAGCAGTCAACCGGCTCCAGAAGAAACAGCTAAGGACAAGTCCGAAACTAGTCAACCCGCTCCAGAAAAGACACCAGAAGACAAGACCAATAAGGAGCAAGAAAAGCCAGCTGACGAAATCACTTCAGTAAGCGTTCAAAAGACCTTCATTATCCAACCGGGCGTAAGATTTGTTGCTGATGATCAATTAGCTCTAGGACAAGAAAAAACTGTCCAAGAAGGCAAGGAAGGCAAACGCGTAGTTGAAACCACCGTCCGAAGCCAAGCAGGTAAAGAAATTCACCGTTCTGAAAAGACGATTGAATATGTTCCGGCTGAAGATAAAGTTGTCCATGTGGGTACTAAGGCATTAAGCACGAAAAAAATCCTTACCCAAAAAGTAAGCATTCCTTTTCAAACCAAGTATACCGACAATAATGACTACAAAGCTGGCAGCCAAAAAGTCTTACAAAAAGGTGAAAACGGTGAAAAGACCGTCACTTATGAAGTCACTTACCAAGACGGTAAGGAAGTCAGCCGTCAACAAATTGATGAAAAAGTGACTAAAGAACCCGTCGACCAAATCGTCCAACGGGGCACCAAGACGCCTGGCCCTAACCAACACATCGTTAGTCATGGCGAGTCACTCTGGTCCATCGCCAAAAGATATGGTGTCACAGTCGACGGCATTAGAAAAGCCAGTGGTTTAAGCAGTAATACGCTCTACACCAACCAAGTGCTTACTATTCCTAAGGATCAAGTAGGAACTGTAACCACCAGTTTAGTCTATACTGTCGGTCCTAACGAAACCGTTAATAGTATTGCTAGCGCCTTTGGCATCAGTCCTCAAGCGCTTCGGAGCGCGAATGGCCTCACTGGTAACTACCTTGCTGATGGCCAAGAACTACAAATTCCCAACGCCCCTGTGAGACCAATGAATATCCCGCAAGCCTCCGATGGGATTCGGACAGTCATGTTAGACCCAGGACACGGGAATTGGTCAGGAGCCTCTTATGCCGGGGCTAACGAGGGTACTCTGAATAAGAACCTCGCCGATAAATTAACCCGGGTCCTCCAAAGTCGCGGCTACCGCGTTCTCTCAGCCCGTCCAGGCACCAGTGATACCGGCTTGCTCCAACGTAGCCAAATTGCTAACGAGTCTAATGCTGACATCTTTGTTTCCATGCACCACAATGCCATGGGAGCAGCTAACCGCGGTAAGGCCCAAGGAATTGAAACCTATTACTACCAATACTTTAACAACTATCCATCTAAAATTAACCCTTACCACAACAATGCCCAACGGATTACCAATAGTGCTTACTTAGCTAAGCAAATTCAAAATCAATTGATTGGCAATACCGGGGCCATTAACCGGGGCGTCCAAACCAATACCTTTGCGGTTTTACGGGAAACTGACATTCCTGCCGTCTTGATTGAGTACGGCTTTGGTGATAATCCACAAGAGCTCAGTCGCTTGAGAAATTCAAATTACCAAGACAAGTTAGTTCAAGCAACCGCCAACGCAATTGACGCATACTTTAACAATGTTTATTAATTAAACCAAGCATCGAGGCTGTGACTCAGGTCGCAGCCTTTTTTCTTATCTTCTAAGCGAACCGATTAAGAGTCTGCCTCGCCTATCCAGCAAATTGGTAATTATTTGACCTTGGTAGTATAGTTTATATAAGAGTGATTTGTAGCCTGCAACTACAAAGGAGGAGATTTCACGTGAGTAAAGACTATCGCGTATTACTATATTACAAGTACCAGGACATTGAAGATCCCGACCAATTCGCCAAGAAACACCTGGTTTTCTGTAAACGGATCGGCTTAAGGGGACGTATTCTCGTTAGTGAAGAAGGCATTAACGGCACTGTCTCAGGAACGATAAAACAAACCGACCAATATATGGACCACTTGCATGCCATTCCTGGATTTGAAGATGTTTGGTTCAAAATTGATGAGGCTGATGACTACGCCCATAAAAAGATGTTTGTTCGTTCCCGTAATGAAATTGTCTCTTTATCTTTGGATGATGACTTAAGTCCTCTAGATATCACTGGTGACTATTTGAAACCAGAAGAATTCCACCAAGCCCTCCTAGATGAAGACACCGTGGTCTTAGATACTCGTAACGATTATGAATATGACCTCGGTCACTTCAAAGGCGCCATCCGCCCTGACATCCGAAGTTTCCGTGAACTTCCCCAATGGGTAAGGGATAATAAAGAAAAGTTTATGGATAAGAAAGTAGCCGTCTACTGTACTGGAGGGGTTCGTTGCGAAAAATTCTCCGGTTGGATGCTCAGGGAAGGCATTGGCGATAAGGTTGGCCAACTTGAAGGCGGCATCGATACTTATGGCAAAGATCCCAAAGTACAAGGAGACTTGTGGGAAGGCAAGATGTATGTCTTTGACGAACGGATTTCTGTACCCATTAACCACGTCAACCCAACTATCATTTCAAAAGACCACTACGACGGCCAAGCTTGTGCCCGCTACGTTAACTGTGCTAACCCCGAATGCAATAAGCAATTCTTCTCTTCTAAGGAAAATGAAGATAAATACTTACGGGGTTGTTCAGCAGAGTGCCGCCGTCACCCACGCAATCTCTACGTCAAAGAACACGAACTCACTGAGGCAGAATGGGAAGAGCGACTTAATGCCATCGGAGAGTCCCTCTATGCCAAGCAAAATTAGTCCATATACAAGCATCCTGCATTAACAAAAACCATGCTGAAAAAATCAGCATGGTTTTTTACTGCTTACTATTAAAGCAATCACACTAACATTAGGAGGCATCTTGGTAACCTAATTCTTTAAGGACTTGAGTAATTAAATCCACCATTTCAAACAAAGTATCCACAGTCGATTGGACTAAAAAAGCAGTTCGAGCACGATAAGTTACCTCATTGCCCTCAACTCTAACATTTTGCAACTTTTTATGCTTAGGCATATTATGCAGGAGTTCTTGACGGTCAGGCGCTTGGCCGTCTTTGGTGAGGTGAAAGATAATATTATACTGTTGGCCTAAATGCATCATATCAACTAATAAGGTATAACCATTAACCCGGCCGTGAACTAAACCGGTATCCTTTTCAACCACGTAGCGTTCATCACGGTCAATTCTTTTCAAGACCTTCCCTAACCGCATCGTTAACCATCCTTTCAATGCTAAAAAAGCACACAAACGACAACCGACTATCTTGATCTCAAAAATTGTTTCCTCTCTCTTTTAACTTATTTTATCATTAAAAACAATCCCATCCTAATTTTATCACCCTAGAAAAGCCAAAATTTTAGCTCGATTGGATACCTTATACAACAAAAAGCTGCGATCGAAACCACAGCTTTTCAGTCATTTTCTTTCTACTTATCCGCTTTAATTAGCCAAAGAGATGCTTAGAAGCGATCGCTGCGCCTTCAACTAAGGCTTCCAATTTTGCCCAAGCAATTTGCTCATGCAAGCGACCCCCTAGACCACAGTCGGTTGAAGCAATCACGTTTTCTGGACCGACTAATTTGGCAAAACGTTCAATCCGGTCTGCAATAAGTTGAGGGTGTTCAACCGCATTGGTGGAATGAGAAACAAATCCTGGGACAATCTTTTGCCCGGCTTTCAAGCGGTCTGCTTTTTCCCAGACGCGCCATTCATGACCATGACGAGGACTTGAGGCCTCAAAGGAGAAAGATCCCGCCTTGATTTGTAAGCATTGGTCCACAATATCTTCGAAAGGAATATCGGTGGTATGCGGTCCATGCCAAGACCCCCAGCAGATATGTAAGCGGACCAAGCTAGGATCAATGCCCTCTAAGGCGCGGTTAGCGGCATCGACACGTTTTTGCAGCCAGGCTTGGAAGTCCTTGAGACTCGGTTCAGGATTAATTTGATCCCAAGCTTCGGCTAAGTCTGGGGCATCTAATTGGACAATTAAACCAGCATCAGTGATGGCTTTATACTCTTCGTGTAGGGCATCGGCAACATCATTTAAGAGGGCATCTTCATCATGGTAATAACGGTCCTCCAAACGCGCCGCTGCTCCCGGAGAAATCGCCGCCATAAAGCCTTGCTTGATATCATATTTTTCAAGGGCTTCAGTTAGGAACTTCACATCGCGGTTAACTTGGTCTTGACCGATATAGGTTACCTTTTCAGCAAAAACTGGATTGGCTACCTTATTACGTCTGCCTAAAACCCCGGAATCAGGATCTTCATAGGCTGCTCTAAATTTTTGTCGGTCACGACGATCAGGAAAGTTGGTCAATTTAATATTCCCTGGAGTGGAACGAATGGCTTCACTCTTTGCCCAGCGGTCTTCATCCGTCATCTCTAGTCCACCTAAGCGGTAGAAGGAGTAGTTCCACCAGGCACCATAGTCAACTGCCCCTGAAGTCACATGGCCGTACTCCCCGTCATTCACTTGGTCAATGCCAATTTCTTTTTGCTTTTTCACCACTTGGTCAACCGATTCAGCAATAATTTGGTTAAATTCGTCTTCAGCAATCGTACCCGCAGTACGGCGTTTATTAGCCTCCAACAAGGCCTCTGTCCGTGGTAAGGAACCTACATGTGTGGTCAAAATTTTATTAGTCATAATCATTCTCCCCCTCTATCAAACTCAATCTATTCTAGCATGACTTCTTTTTGAAAACCATCTTGTTTTGCTTATCCTATCAGCGAAAAGATTGATATGATAGGATTTCTCCATATAACTATATTTATTCTATTAGTTGTGATCGTTAAAAATGATCATCAAGTTAACCACATAAATGAAAAAATCGCCTAAGCAGACATCTGTGGTCTCCTCAAGCGATTTTATGCGTTAACTTTCCTTCCATTTAGAAAGAAAATATACAATCGGGATGACAGGATTTGAACCTGCGACCCCTAGCACCCCATGCTAGTGCGCTACCGAACTGTGCTACATCCCGAGATCAAATTGGATCAATACGATTAGTATAGCATACTTTGTCAATAAATTGTAGACTTAAAGGCAAAAATAAGCCATAATTCATTATTACTAAGAATCAACTAGAGGTAACATCATGAAAATAACCATAGTCGGCCAAGTGGTCAGTCAGGAAAAACTTGATCAGTGGGAATATCGGCACACCCGCCAGGCGCTTAAAAATTTGGGAAATCGGCCTAAGCCTGCAGACAATTTAATAACACTGAGAAATAAACTCAATCAATTGAAGCAATCACTAACCTATGAAGAAATCGTCCACCACTTAGGCTGGAAATTAAAGCTTATGGCTGCTCTCATGCGCGGTGTTGGCTGGCTTTCATTTGGCCGGGTAAAATATGCCGCTTGTACTCTTGAAGTTGATGAACTAACTATCGAAGAATTCGCTCCCCTAGTCAAAGATTTTGTGACTAAGGATAATCCTGGCATTCGGCAAATTAACCTGGAAGCTAATCCTGAACACTATGTCCTAGAGCCAAGGGGACAACTATTTGAGGTAATAGAAACCGCCGGAGCCAGTCCCCTGCCCATACAATTTTTTATTGATTTTTCAAGCGACCAGGGACTGGTCAGTCAAGCGAATCCTGCTTACCCCTTGCAGATGATAGGACAGGCTTACTTGGCTAATGGCCTCCCAGTAGGTGGCATCCGTCATCAATTTAGAAATACCAAAACCGGCATGGAAGCCAAGACCCTGGTCGAATTTCCCGCTGCTTGTCCCAGCTATATCGTCAACGACCACTGCCTCCACCTGGCCCTAGAGTGGAAAAATTGGATCAGCGCCGCCCAAGAATTAAGTAAAGGCTAATAAAAACAACCGGCAGAAATTTCTCTCTGCCGGCTGTCTTTACACTTTTAGTTCATTAAAAACGATTTATTCGTAAACACGTACTTTTTCATCTTGGTCGATATAGTCTTTGTCGCCAGCTGGGGTTTCAATCGAACCAAATGGCATTTGCGCTAACATAGCGTATGAGTCTGGCAAGTCAAACATTTGACGAATGGACTTATCGAAGCCTTGTTCATAACCAATATTAAAATGTTGCAAGGTTGCTCCTAAGTCTAATTCAGCTAAGGTTAACCAAGCAGCGTATTGGTGGTTAGCACTGTTATTTTCCTTATAGGCAGTGGAGCGCTCTGGGTTAGCAGGCATATTTTCTACTTCATTTAAGTCTTCAAAGAAGAGAATGGTTCCTAAACCTGCTTTAGCGCCTTGAATTACGCCAGACATTTGTTCCCACATGTCGCCTTCTAAAACACCTTCTTGAACTTGGTAAATTTCATCCCATAAGTCTTGGTGCTTGTCACCAAAAGCAATCACAACACGTGAAGTTTGGCTGTTAAAGGCAGTTGGCACATCTTTTAAGACTGCTTTTAAAGCGTCAACGATTTCTTGAGAAGTGTGGTCGGTATTCTTTCCAATATGGTAAATCGAACGACGCTTAGCAGCAAGATCTTTAAATTGTGTCATAAATTAAATCCTCCATTTTTTGGCTTTATACATTAACGATATACAGAGTATAGCAAGCCAGTAGACCAATTAAAAATATTTTGCTTATAGAAAAAAGGACTGCGACTAAGTCACAATCCCTTCTTTTTATGTATATAGACTTGATTATTCTTCGTTTAAGGAAGCTTCATCGAAGACAAATTTAGAGTCTCTGTCGTCAATTGGACGAGTACCCATCCAAGAAATCATTTCTTTCATGGATTCAGTAATTGCGTCAGTACCAGGTCTTAACAATTTACGTGGGTCGAAACCTTTGTTTGAACGGTCTTGGTCATGACCAGCTTCGATGTATTCACGAGTAGCTTTTTGGAAGGCTAATTGGAATTCAGTATTGATGTTGATCTTAGCAATACCTAAAGAAATAGCTTTCTTCACTTGGTCTTGAGGAATACCAGAACCACCGTGTAAAACAAGCGGAACATCAACAGCGTCAGAAATTTCTTTCAAGCGATCGAAGTTTAAGCCTTCCCAACCTTCTGGGTAAACACCGTGGATGTTACCGATACCACAAGCAAGACGGTCAACGCCAGCTTCAGCAAAGCGAATTGCATCTTCAACAGAAGCTAATTCACCGCCGCCTTGGTTTTCACCAATTTTACCGATTTCAGCTTCAACAGCAATACCACGTTCATGAGCTAAACGAACGATTTCTTTAGTTTTAGCAAGGTTTTCTTCAACTGGTAATTTATGACCATCAAACATAACAGAAGAGTAGCCTAACTCGATACATTCTTTGGCTGATTCGAAATCACCATGGTCCAAGTTTAAGATAACTGGAACATCAATATCCATGCTATCCATCACGTTAAGGACTAAGTCACGAACTAATTTGTAACCACCCATATACTTAGCAGCACCAGTTGATACTTGAATCAATAATGGGGTTCTGGTTTCTTTAGCCCCGCTAACTAAGGCACGGGTCCATTCGAGATTGTTTGTATTGTAGGCCCCAACCGCATAATGATTGCGACGTGCGTCCTTCAAAATTTCATTACCATTTACTAAAAAAGCCATTAAATATACCTCCTAAAATCTATAACGACTTGTACGAACCCCATTATACCTTACTAAAGAAAAGATTGGTAATTAAAATGACAAATAATTACAAAAAAATCCCAGTTTTTATTAGCTTTCACATGCTAGTATAGCGGACTTTGCTGTCGTCACTAGCAAAGTTTTCTTCGGTTGTGAAAATAAATGCAAAGCAAAAAAGACCCTAACGGCCCCAAAAGCTCTGTAAAAACAGCTTGGTCACGTCCGTTAGCGTCTCTTCTTAGTTATTTATTTGATTTTAGTAACCGTGGTGTCTTAATTCCGCTTCATTATATGCAGGTAGGTCGGTTAGACGTGCATTCTTAATGTCTTCAATGGTTTGACAACCGGTTAATTGCATAATCCGGGTTAAGTCGTCTTTCAAGTAATTTAATACAGAAAGAACACCCTTGTGTCCACCTAAGGCTAAACCGTAGAGGGCTGGACGTCCAATACCTACGACATCTGCACCGGCAGCAAGTGCTTTAAAGACATGTTCACCACGACGGATACCGGAGTCAAAGACAATTGGCACTTCACCTTGAACGGCTTGAGCAATGGCTTCAAGGGTTTCAAAGGATCCAGGAGCACCATCTAATTGACGTCCCCCATGGTTGGACACGTAAATAACATCCGCACCAGCACCAATACCCTTCAAGGCGTCTTCAGGTGTTTGTACCCCTTTGAGCATTACTGGTAGGTCACAAATGGATTTAATGTATTCAATGTCTTTTGGTGAAATCTTTTGTTTAGAGGAAGCATAGACATCTTTTAGCGCCATTCCTTCGCCGGAACCTGCTAAATAGCGTTCAACGATTGGCATACCAAATGGATAAGTAAAATGATTCCGTTTATTTAATTCACGGTTCCCTTCAACGGTAGAGTCCGCAGTTAAAATAATAGCTTGGCAACCAAAATCTTTGGCTTCATTTAACATGGCTTCGTTAAAGCCGTGGTTCTTACTCATATATAACTGGAAGTAACGTGGGCGGTCTTCATAGCCTTCATAGGAAGGAGCCATTTCATCCCAGCTTGATCCAGCATAAGAGGAAATTGAAAAGGCGGTGCCGAATTCGTTAAAGGCTTTAGCCATACCAATTTCTTTTTCTTCATGAGCAATTCCTAAAGCAGCAATTGGTGCATAGAAGAAGGGTGCTGAGTAATCTTTTCCTAGGAAACTAGTTGATGTATCTGGATGTTCAACATCACCAATCACCCGCGGTAGGATGCCCTTACTGTTAAAACAGGTAATATTTCTTCTTAAAGTAAATTCATCCCCTGCACCAGAACGAATGTAACCATAACCTGCTTCAGGGATAATTTCTCTAGCTTCTTCTTCTACATCATATAAGTTAACAATCTTGAGATCCTTAACTTCAGTACCTGCAACATAATCTGCCATATGATTTTCCTCCTTTTGAATAAGTAAATAGCCTTCTCATACAATTTAATATAAAGCGTTTTCATTTTCAAGTGAAAACCATTCCGCTAGATGAAAAATAATATCCTCAGATATTTTTATACAGTAAAAAGACAGTCTTTTCACTCATTTGAGAGAAAGACTGTCCTGAAAAACTTGTTAATCGTATTCAGTAAGAAATTCTTAGCTTAAGGAGACTAAGGGTCGTGAATTAGGCAAAAAATTCGTAAAGATAGGATCCTAAAAGAATAATCGCCGCGATTCCGTTGTTCATCATATGGAGTAGAATGGCGTCCTTAATGTTCTTGCGCCGGCGGTAAGCAAGATAAAGGACGATTCCCATGAGAATATACATGAGCGCCTCAACAAGGTTACTAGACATGTGGTTGAAGCCAAAAATCAGCGAACTCAAAATTAACGGCCACCAGAAACTTTCGGCCTTGAAAAAGAGGTGGTGGAAGATGCCGCGGAAGACCAATTCTTCTAGAATAGGTACCACAAAGCCCATCATAAGGAAAAAGTAATATTGGATATCGGTGACACTAGGCTAAAATCCCCCGAAAATAGCATCTGATCATTGGCCGATAGCTCATTACCATAGAGGGCTTGGTTGGCCACGGTCAAGCCTACCACTACTACTCGAAAGCCAAGATAATAGAGGAAGGCAATCCCAACGTCCTTCCAGCCCAAGCGGTCAAAGTTATCCTTGCCTTGGGCGCGCTTGCAATAAAACTTATAAAGAAAACGATAGGTCAGATAGGCAAAAACCAGAACTAATAGCGTCAATTCAGCCACTACTGGCCAAGACAACATGTGGGAACGGCTGTTAACCACAAACATTAGTCCAAAAGGCAGGGTTGCCCAGACCATCAGGGCCAACCATTTCAAAATATCCAAGAAGGGCTGGCCCCAGCCTTTCTCTTCCTTTCGATATTCTTTAGTCATAAATACAACCTCCTTTTGCATCACTGTAACACCCTAATTATTGGTCAGCAGTTACCATGTGGTAATAAGCCTTAGAAGTGATAAAATACATCAGATAATAGACCAATATAAAGCAAATGATGACGCCTAGAAAGCTCGTCAAAATCAAGGTGGGATCCTTAATGGCCATGAGCCCCAATCCCTGACGTAAAATCGGGTAGGCAAAGGCAATATGAATGATTGCTGTTAGGAGAGGAAGACCAAAGATCCAGAAAATTTGTTGCCTAATGGTTGAGCGAATCAACGACTTAGGCAAACCGATCTGACGCATGATCCGATAGTTATTAATATCTTCTTGCCCTTCAGAAAGCTGCTTATAGTAAAGCATCAAAAAGCAACCAATAAATAAAACTAAAGAGACAATAGCACCGATACTAATAAAACCTCCATTAAGCTTATAGAGTGAGGCCCTAGAGGCAGATTTAGAATTAATCACTAAGCCTTCTGCTTCATAATCCTCCAGGTGTTGGTCAATAAGCTCCTTATTATCCTTAGCATCAAAAGTCGCCTTATAACTTAGGGGACTCTTAAAAAAGCCAATCGCTTGACTAGTATTAGAGGCTTGGTAAGCGTGGGCTAATGCTTCTTGGCTAGGGAAAACCAGCATCAAGGCGTCTAATCCTGCAATCAAAGGCAGACGATTTATGGGGATATGCTTAACTTGGTATGTTTTATCCCCAACTTTAACTTGGTCAACCTGGTCCAAGTGGTCTCGACTAGTGGCCATTAAGACCTGGTCCTCTGCCAAGCTTTCCTGGCTAGCATAGTTCTTGTTATAACCATCTAGACTCTCTCCAAAGAGAACCAGCCCTTGACTGATTTCATCATTAGGGGTGAAAGCTTGTAAGCGTAAGCTCTTATCCTCCACCTCACTAAGGGATAATTGGCCAAAGCTCAACATATAATTAACATCTTCTAAAGGAGCTAACTGACTCAGTTCATCCACGGCTTCTTCTAAGCGGTTGCGTTGCTGGTCAAAAGATTCCTCAACCACTGGCCCCTGCAATTCGATCAGATAATCTCTAGCCTGGAAACGATCAACCATACTCTCTAGCCCACGTTCCGTAGAAACAGTCAGTCCTAAAACCAACATGACACCAGTAGACAGGATAGCAATGGAGGCCAAACTCCAAGCATTAGCCTTCATCCGGTAAAGCATTCCAGAAACACTTAGAAAATGCTTAGGCTGATAGTAATAGGATTTGCGCTGCTTTTGCCAGTTTAAAATAATAATCGACAAGGCATTATAGAGACAATAGGTACCTAAGACAACTAGGACGATGGCTAGGAGTAATTTATAAATGACCTGCATAATATTCGTTGTAGTTAAGGAGATATAGTAGCCGGTCCCCACTAAAACCAGGCCAAGTAAGGCGACAAAGAGATTGCCTTTAGGTGCTTCTTCCCCCGCTTGGCCCCTCTCCATCAACTCGAGAGGGTTATTTTTCTGAATCCGACGGCGATTAAGAAGATAAACTAAAGCATGTACCAAAATAATTTCGACCAAGCTTATAAGGGCTACCTGCCACTTAAAGGGATAGTCCATCAGAGTCATCCCGGATACGCGCATGACTTTGTTGATGGCCATAAAGGCAAAACTTCCAATGAGATGTCCACCAACTAAGGAAACAGGCAGGATAAAAGCCAACTGCAAAAGGCTCTCCCGACCGAGCAAGGACTTGATATGACGCTTTTCCATACCCAAAATACTATAGAGAGCGAACTCCCGGCTACGCCGTTTCTGAATAAAATTATTAGCATAGAGAATAAAAGCTAAAGCAAAAAAGAAACTAATAAAAGCAGCAAAACCCATCACAGTAGGAAAATGAGGATTCCGCTCCAAGACAAATTGATTACCAATTAAAGAAATCATGACATACTGGAGAGCAAATAAGAGTCCGTTCACCAAGAGAAAAGGCAAAACAATCATCTTACTGACCCTTAAATTGCGTTTGGCTAATTGCCAGATTAAACGTCGATTCATACTAGCCCTCCTCCCGATTTAGAAAGGAGAGACTGTTAGCGATTTTTTCCTGGAAATCAGCTAAAGAAGCCTCACCCCGGTAAATTTCATGGTAGACAATCCCATCCTTAATAAAGAGCACTCGCTTAGCATATGCCGCACAACGTAAGGAATGGGTTACCATGAATATGGTCAAGCCCTGCTGGTTTAACTGAGTAAAAAGCTTCATAGTCGCTTCACTGTTCTTCGAATCTAAAGCTCCAGTCGGCTCATCAGCAAGAATCAGGCTGGGCTGGGTAATAATAGCCCGTCCAATGGCAACCCGTTGCTGTTGACCCCCAGAAATTTGATAGGGATACTTATCCAAAAGGTCTTCAATCCCCAGTAAAGGAGCAAGCTTAGCTAAACGTCGCTCCATTTCACTATAGTCAGTATTAGAGAGTACCAGGGGGAGCAGAATGTTATCCCGGTTATTGAAGGTATTGAGCATGTTAAAATCTTGAAAAACAAAGCCCAACTCTTGCCGGCGAAAAGCTGCTAAGTCACTTTCTCCTAAAGCTGCCAAGGCCTGGCCATTTAAGAAAACTTGACCGCCAGTAGCCTTATCCAAGGTGGCAATAATGTTTAAGAGCGTGGATTTTCCTGAACCGGACTCTCCCATAATGGCCACGAATTCGCCAGCTTCCGCTTGAAAAGTGACGTCCCGTAAGGCCTTGGTGGCATTACCGCCATGGCCGTATGTTTTTTCTAAATGAATCACATCTAAAAGCATCTCGTATCCTCCAATCTTTGTCTCTATTATAGAAAGAAAAAAAGAGCCCTGCTTTTATCTAAACTAACAAAAGCAGGCCCCAAACTTACAAAATTGTAAGCTAAGTCTATCTGAAGGCATCTTGGTGAAAATATATCCTGACTGTCGTACCTTGGCCCCAAATAGAGTCTAATTCTACCGGTTGGTCTAAACGTTCAGCCAATTGCTTAACGAGAAATAACCCGATCCCCGTTGACCGCCGCAAGCTCTTCCCCATAAAGGCTGAATAGCCCTGGTCAAAGACCTTGGGTAAGTCGCTGGCCTTAATCCCCCGACCATTATCTTTGATGGTGAGACAGGCCTGGTCGGCTTGGTAGGTGATCCAGATATCCCCTCCCTCACCATACTTGAGCGCATTATTGAGAACCTGTTCAATCATAATTTCTGACAGGGTGGGATCGGTCATGACATGGTCAGGAATCGCTTGATAGTGGAGGCGAGTACGGCTATTAATAAAAATTCGCCGGTACTTTTTTAGCAAAGGAGCGATCATAGCGTCGAGACTGACCGCTTTAATCTGCAAGTTCTTCTGTTCATTATTGACCTTGAGGTAGGTCAGGGCCATGGTGGTATAGTTCTCGATGGCTAACAGTTGCCCTTCCAAGTCAGCTTTAGTCTTAGCGTCCAAGTCTTGAATAAGAAGCTTAGCCGCCGCGATCGGCGTTTTAATCTGATGGAGCCAGGTCAAAAAATAGCCCTCTTGCTCTTGCTTAGCCAGGTCAGTTTGGACCCGGTCAGCCTCTGCCTTATCCTGACTTTCACGATAAAGCTTTTGGTAGTCAACTTCCCGTCTTGCTAGCCAATAAGCTATCAGCAAGATAAGTCCGTAAAAAAAGACTAGAAACAGCAAGAGAAAGCGGACGACCATGACATCTAAATCAAACAGAAAACCCAGCAAGAAGAAAACAACCAAGGTGAAAGCCATAGTCACTAGGGTTAAGCGCTGGTGCTTAAGAAAATCTTTCACTTCTTACTAGCCTCCTCATTTAAGGCGTAGCCGACCCGCTTCTTGGTTTTAATAAAGTCTTCCAGACCCAACTTGGCCAATTTCTTACGTAAACGGGAAATATTGACTGCTAAAGTATTGTCATCAATATAGTTTTCGCCCAGCCAACACTCTTCCATCAAGCTTTCCCGGCTAACATAGTCGCCTTGGGCTTGAAAGAGCTGCTTAAGTATTAAAAGTTCAGTAGCGGTTAAGTCGCTAGCTTGGCCTTGATAAATTAGCCTAGCCTTTGTTGGATCGAGTTGCACTCCTGCAAAAATAAAAGTCTCACTAGCCGAACTGTAGCGATAGGCACGGCGCAAAAGGGCTTGGATTTTAGCCAACAAGAGCGGCAAATCGACCGGTTTTGTCACATAGTCATCGCCACCCACCTGCATGGCCATGACTTGATCCATACTGGTATCCCGGGCCGATAAGAAAAGAATCGGCACATCACTGTCTTTACGGATCATCTGGCACCAATAATAGCCGTCATAAGACGGCAAGTTCAAATCTAAAAGAACTAGATGTGGGGCAAATCTGTGGCATTCCTGGTCAATCGCTTCAAAGTTTTCTGCCCTTTGAACCTGGTAATGCCACTTGGTTAGTTCCCGCTCCAAACCGGCTGCAATAACCGGATCATCCTCAACCACAAATATTTTCTCGGCCATCTCCACCGCCCCTTTCCTTACATCTTGGTTTAATAAGTATACCATTCTCTTCCTAATCATAAAAAGTCTGATTAATTTAGGCAGAGTCACTTCTCAAATATTCCTTGACTCTAACCTTACGTCATACTTTATATTAAAAAGAGACTATTGCTTAGGTATAAAGCATACCGTAGTAAGATTGGCTAGGAGGAGCTCAATGAAAAAATCGGATAGAAAGCAGAAAAAAGCTCTTGCCATCAAGAGAAAAAGAGATAAACAAGAAGTGAAGCATAAATGGGGATCAGAAAAATTACACGAAACAGAAATGAATTGGCAGTCTTATGACCCAAAAGAAAAACAGGACATGGTTGCCGAGAGTAAAGCCGTCTTTAAAGCCCTTGCTCAATTAAAAAACGAAGAAACCGACAGCCAAAAATTACAAGAGGCTATGCAAAGGTGGCATCGCTTTATCGGGCTCTCCTATGAGCCCTCGCTAGAAATTCTAAGAGGCTTAAGTTATGTCTACCGTGACGATGAGCGTTTTCGAAAGAATTTGTCCCAATTCGATCCTGATTTACCCGATTTCCTATTTGGTGCAATTAATAACTATGTCGATTCCTTAGAAGAAATTTGGCTACAAGAACAAGTAAACACCCTAGAAGAAAAACACTAGAAAGCATGATAATTACCATGAGCAAGATCAAATCTAATAAAGGCAGATACGTTTCTCCTGACCAACTGAATAAGAAAAAAAGCAATTCAGACATATTGTTTATTGAAAAACCTCAAAAAGTTTAAATGATATTATTTTAAGTGAATCTACCCGAAAACAAATTGATAGTCTACTGGCTAAAATTAAAAATCATGATTTACTCTATGATCACTTCGGCTTAAAGGAGATCGATCCCAGCGGTGGTAGAACTGCGATTAACCTGTATGGCCCTCCAGGTACCGGTAAGAGTGCGACTGCTGAGGCCATCGCTTATGAACTTGGTAAAGATATCTTAAGAGCCAATTACGCTGAAATTGAATCGAAATTTGTTGGCGAAACACCTAAAAATATTAAGGCCATTTTTGCTAAAGCGACTGAAACAGACGCTGTACTAATTTTTGATGAAGCTGATTCCCTCCTAAGTAAGCGCTTAGCCCATGTTAACCAGAGCACTGATCAAGCAGTTAATGTAACAAAATCCGTTCTTTTATTAGAACTAGATAAATTTTCAGGAATTGTTATCTTTACCACTAATTTCGGCGAAAATTATGACCCAGCCTTTATCAGAAGAATCTTAGGTCATATTGAATTGTCCTTACCCGAAAAAGAGTCTAGATCAGCTATTTTTAAACAATTTTTACCAGACAAGTTACCAGTCAGCCTTAATCTAGCTGAAAAGGATCAAATTATTTCCGATACTGCTGGCTTTTCTGGTGGAGACCTCCTTAATGTCGTTATTTCAGCTAGTTCAACTGCTGTTGCTAGAGACGGGACAGCTTGCAGGGTAACTTATAATGATTTCTCTGAGGCTATCCAACTTATCAAAAAAGCCAAGCAAAATATTGGCATTTCAAAGTAAATAAAAGCTTAAATTTAATTCAATTTATAAGGTGTTTTTAATCAAAAGAGTAGTCAATAAATAGCAAGGAAGTGGTAATATGAAAACAGTTAAAGAAGTGAGTGAAATGGCTGGTATCAGTGTCAGAACCTTGCATTACTATGACAAAATCAAGCTCTTAAAACCATCCAAACGTTCCGCTTCTGGCTACAGGCTATATAGTGACGAAGACCTTAAAAAATTACAATATATTTTATTGTTTAAGGAACTCGAATTCTCTTTAAAAGAAATTAAAAAGATTATCAATAGTGAAAATTTTGATGAAGACCTGGTCTTAGACCAACAAATCGAATTATTGACCTTGAAAAAAGAACACCTAGAAAACTTAATTCTTTTTGCTAAAGGAATTAAAGTCTTGGGAGTAGATTCAGTCAATTTTCAAGCCTTTGATCGAAAAAAGATTGATAAATTTAGTCAACAAGCTAAGGATTATTGGGGAGACACAGAAGAGTACCACCATTTTCAAGAAAAACAAATTCACCAATCGAGTCTTCAGAAAAAGACAATTCATCAACAGTTAATGATGATATTTGTTGAATTCTCCCAAATTAAAAAGAAAAATTATGGATCTCAAAGCGCACAAACTTTAGTTAAAAAATTACAGGATTTCATCAGTGACCATTTCTATCCCTGTTCGAATGAAATCTTGTTTGAACTAGGGAAAATGTACGCCAGTGGCGGTGACTTCACTAAAAACATCGATGAATTTGCTGGCAGTGGCACGGCAAAATTTGTCCACCAAGCCATTGCTTATTATTGTCAATAACACTTTAAATCAGCTTGCTTAGTCCCAGGCGATCAATTTAGATCATATAATCAAAATTCACAAAAATTAAATTTATCTTGCTTTTATTCATGGACTTGGCTATGATAAATGAAATTATGAAACCGTCAATGAGGAAGTAACATTAACCAACTAATCTCAAGCGAGGACGAAGGGTGAGAGCGTCTGATTAGTCTAATGGATGGGCCTCGGAGGGTATGGTGAACTGAAGAGTAGCCATAACGGATTGACCCCCGTTAAGTGGGTTGTGTGATAAGCGAAACAGCTTATCTCGAGAGGATCGCCCGAGCGATCAAGTAAGGTGGCACCGCAGGTAGAAAAGCACTTGTCCTTAGAACATTAATTTTTAATGTTTTATGGATAAAGGCTTTTTTATTTGTAAATAAAACTTATGACGAAGGAATAGCTAAGTCACTAGCTTAGAGCAAGAGCGTGTTGATGGAAGACGTTTAGTTAGTCTTAGCGATGGGCCTTCGGAAGGCTTGCCAAGGGCTTAATTAAAGCTAAAAGCAAGACGCAAGGCTGGCGTTATCAGCAGCCGGGCGGTCAGATCAACCGCTCCTAAGTGGGCATCAGAAGATGCCAAGCAAGGTGGTACCGCAGGTTAAGTAACTTGTCCTTATAACTAATCACAAATTGGGTTAGTTATGGGGGCAAGTTTTTTGTATATAAAGATAAAAGGAGAGAATATCAATGAAAACAGCAATCGAACAATTAATTAAACACCAAGACCTATCTTACCAAGAATCCTACCAAGCGATGAAGGCCATGATGTCTGGCCAAGTCAGCCAAGCGCAAATGGCTGCCTACTTGACTGCCCTAGCTATCAAAGGGGCCAGCGACCAGGAAATCGCTGGGGCTGCAGCCGCTATGCGTGACCAAGCCAAGGCCCTTGAAACCGATCGCGACACCTTAGAAATTGTGGGGACAGGTGGCGACCAATCCTACTCCTTCAACATTTCAACGACCGCTTCCCTAATCATTGCCGCAGCCGGCGTCCCCGTTACTAAGCACGGCAACCGGTCAGCCTCTTCCAAATCAGGTGCAGCTGACTGTATCGAAGCGCTGGGCATCAACCTTTACCAAGATCCTGACCTAGCCAATCAATTATTGGACCAAGTCGGCATCTGCTTCCTCTTTGCTCAAAACTACCACCTCTCCATGAAAAATGTCAGTGGTGTCCGCAAAGACCTAGGGATTAAGACCGTCTTCAATATCTTAGGCCCGATTACTAATCCTGCTAAACCCAAATACCAAGTGCTGGGTGTCTATCAAGAAGACTTGATCCAACCCATGGCTAAGGTGATTAAGAACTTGGGTGTTGAGCGTGGCCTAGTGGTTTACGGCCAAGACGGCATGGATGAAATTTCCATCTCCGCTCCAACTTCAGCCCTCTTCTTCGACGGTGATTACGAAGAAAGCTTCATCATCAAGCCTGAAGACTACGGTTTCCCTAAATACCAAAAAGCTGAAATCGTTGGCGGAAGTCCAGCAGAAAACGCCCAAATTACTATTGATATCCTCACTGGTAAAGAACAAGGGGCCAAACGCGATATCACTCTCCTCAATGCCGCTGCTGGTCTCTACGCTGCCAGAAGAGTAGACAGTTTAAGAGCAGGAATTGACCTGGCGCGTCAAATCATTGATTCTGGGGCTGCCTACCAAGTCTTAGAAGACTACATTGCTGCCAGCCAGAAAGGAGTTTCCCATGATCTTGAAGCAGTTAGCCTTACATAGTAAGGAACGGGTCCTAGCCAGTCAGGCTAAGTTTCCCCTAGAAGCCGTTAAAGAGCGCGCACTCAGTCTTGCTAAGGGAGAGCTTATCTTTGAACAGGCCTTGGCCAAGGAAGGACTGAGCCTGATTGCTGAAATCAAGAAGGCTTCCCCCTCTAAAGGAGTGATTTCTCCAGACTTTCCCTACTTAGATATTGCCAAGCACTATCAAGACAATCAAGTAGACGCCATCTCGGTATTAACTGAACCCAAATGGTTTATGGGCTCTAAGGAAATCTTTCAAGAAGTCCGGCAAACAGTGGACCTTCCCCTACTCAGAAAGGACTTTACCGTCGACCCTTATCAGCTCTATGAAGCTAAAATCATGGGCGCCAATGCGGTCTTAATCATCTGTTCACTCTTAGATCAAGGGCCTAGCCAGTTAGAAAATTATTTAAGTATTTGTCATGACCTAGGCCTCAGTGCCCTGGTGGAAACCCATAACCTGGAAGAAATCGACCTGGCCTTAGCCTGTGGCGCTAAGATTATCGGGGTCAATAACCGCAACTTGAAGGACTTCTCTGTTAACTTCAACCATGCAGCCGAGCTAAGGAGTCGGATTCCAGATTCGGTTCTCTTTGTCGCAGAAAGCGGGGTATATGGTTCAGAAGATATTCAGTCCCTGAATGAAATTGGCGCGGATGCCGTCTTAGTGGGCGAAGCTTTGATGCGTCAAGACGATCCTAGCGCCCTTATCCAAGCCTTTCGAAAGGTTAGCCAAGCCTATGAAGCTTAAAATATGTGGCCTCAAGCGGCCAGTCGATATCAGCTACTGCAACCCCTTAGCCATTGATTATGTTGGTTTCATTGTTGATTATCCCAAAAGCCAACGCTCAGTTAGTCTCTCCACCCTCGAAGATTTGAGTCAGCGCGTCAACCCTAACATTCAAAAAGTCGGTGTCTTTGTTAATGAAAAGTTAGACCTTATCGCTGACCTTTTAAAACAAGGAATCATCGATATCGCCCAATTGCACGGTCAGGAAAGCCCCGCTGACATCGTCTATCTACAAAATACTACTGCTAAGCCCATCTGGAAGGCCTTTGCCATTCAGGATACTAAAGACCTCGATAGGGCTAAAGCCAGTCCCGCTGACCAGATCCTACTCGACTACAAAGAGGCTGGTAGCGGCAAGTCCTTTAACTGGAAACTCTTAAAGGATTTCGACCGCCCCTTTATCCTCGCTGGTGGCCTGAATGCAAATAATATCAAAAGTGCCATTGACCAAGTAAAGCCCGCTGCCCTTGACCTCTCGACTGGAGTAGAAAGTCAAGGCCATAAGGATCCCAATAAAATCAAAGAAATAGTAAGGATGGTAAAAGATGTCTAAAGGAAGATTTGGAGAATACGGTGGCCAATTCGTGGCAGAAACCTTAATGCCTTCTGTCATCGAATTAGAAGCAGCCTATCATAAATATAAAAATGACCCTGAATTCCAAGAAGAATTGACGGATTTATTAAATAATTACGCCGGACGCCCCAGCCTACTCTATTACGCTAAGAATATGACCGCAGATTTAGGCGGTCCAAAAATCTACCTCAAACGTGAAGACCTCAACCATACTGGAGCCCATAAAATTAATAATGTTCTCGGTCAAGTGCTCTTGGCTAAAAAGATGGGCAAAACCCGGATCATTGCGGAAACCGGAGCCGGCCAACACGGGGTTGCTACTGCAACTGCCTGCGCCTTGTTGAACTTAGACTGTGTGGTTTACATGGGCAAACACGATACCGAACGCCAAGCCCTCAATGTCTATCGGATGAAATTACTGGGCGCCCAAGTCGTTGCTGTTGATTCCGGCACTGGCACTTTAAAAGATGCGGTTAATGAAACCATGAAAGAATGGAGCCGGCGGATGGAAGACACCCACTATTGCATCGGTTCGGCCATGGGACCCCACCCCTTTCCAACCATGGTACGTGACTTCCAAAGTGTCATTTCAAGAGAAATGCGCCAAGAAATCCTTGAGCGCGAAGGGCGCTTGCCGGATGCCGTTCTTGCCTGTGTTGGTGGCGGATCCAACGCTATCGGCTCTTTTGCCGCCTTTATCGATGACCCTGAAGTACAATTATTCGGTTGCGAAGGTGCCGGTCACGGAGTGGATAGTCCAGATACCGCCGCCACCATGCAAGTGGGGCGGCCAGGGGTCTACCATGGCATGAAGACCATCATCGCCCAAGATGCGGATGGCCAGGTCAACCCTGTCTATTCCATCTCAGCAGGTCTTGACTATCCAGGAATTGGCCCTGAGCATGCCAATCTAGCTGCCAGAAAGCGGGCCCAATATGTTCCCATCACGGATGAAGAAGCGGTCCAAGCTTTTGAATACCTTAGCCGGGCGGAAGGGATTATTCCCGCCATCGAATCTGCTCACGCCGTTGCCTACGCCATCAAATTAGCTAAAACCATGCGCCCCGACCAAATTATCTGTATTACCTTGTCTGGTCGTGGTGATAAGGATTGTGCCGCCATTGCACGTTACCGGGGGGAAAAAATTTATGACTAGCATTCAATCCGTTTTCCAAAATAAAAAAGCTTTTATTCCTTATATAACCGCCGGCTATCCTGACCTCGCCAGCACCGAAAGATATATTGAAGCCATGGCCGAAGAGGGAGCCAGTTTAATTGAAATTGGTATTCCCTTCTCCGATCCTACGGCAGAGGGTCCAGTCATCCAACACGCTATTGAAACAGCCTTAGCAGCTGGTCTCCATACTGATGATGTCTTCGCTATGGTTGAGCGCCTCCAAAAGAAAATTGACACCCCCTTGGTCTTTATGACCTATGCCAATATCGTCTTTGGTTATGGCCCAAAGAAATTCATGCGCCGCTGCCAAGAAGTGGGTATTCAGGGAATTATCATCCCTGACGTGCCTTACGAAGAGAAAGGCGAGCTCCTCCCCTATAGTCAGAAACATGGAGTCGCCTTAATCTCCTTAGTCGCGCCGACTTCCCATGACCGCATCCATAAAATCGCTAAAGAAGCGGAAGGTTTCCTTTATGTTGTTTCATCACTAGGAGTAACCGGAACTCGGCAAAACATTCAAACAGACCTTGGCGCTATGATTGAAGCCATCCGTCAAGCTAACCCCGATATTCCTGCCGCCATTGGCTTTGGGGTCTCTAATCCCAGCCAAGCTAAACAAATGGCTGACCTGTCCGATGGGGTGATTATTGGGTCTGCTATCATTAAACTGATTGACCAATACCAAGACCAGGCGGAGGAGCCGATCCGTGCATTTACTCGATCCATTGTGCAAGCCATTCAATAAAACAACGGTAATACTCATTTCTCTAGCCACTTAAAAGGTGGCTTTTATTTTTATACCCGGCCTCTACTAAATTGCCATCATATATTAATTTATTAAGGGAACTAGACATCGATTCCTTTTTAAAGCCATTTTTCCCGTGCTTCATAGAGAACTTTTATATACATAGATCTTTGACTTGCTAAGTTAATCTCATAATGATATCATAAAGATATCAAATAGATAGAAGCGATCGCATTAAAGTCACGTATAGAAACTATTATTTTAAAGGAATTTGTCACTAGCCTTATAGGAAAGGAAGATTCACATGGCCAATACAGATAAGAAACTAGACACTGGTATTACTGAAACTGTTTTAACTGGTAAGAAAAACGGCATGGCGGTACTAATCGCTTATGTTATCGGTTTTATTCTCGCAGTTATCTTACTAGTTGCCGATTTATATCCCTTAATTAATGCGCTAGCTATCGCCTACCTGGCCTTAGCCTGGTTAATTCTCTTTGGTCTCAAGGTTTTAAGTCCACAGGAATCATTAGTCTTAACCCTCTTTGGTAGGTATATCGGTACCCTTAAGGGGGAAGGTTTTTACTTTGTTAATCCCTTCAGTCAAGCCATCAACCCCGCTGCCGGCACCTATCTCGGTCAAAGTGGCGATGTAAGGAAAACAGAAAAGCAGTCGGCTGATGACAAAAATGCTGTCCAATTCTCTATCGGCCCCAGCAAAAAAATTTCGCTTAAAGCCATGACTCTCAATAACAGCAAGCAAAAAATCAACGACTACTTGGGTAACCCGGTTGAAATTGGTATTGCGGTTATTTGGCGGGTAGATGACACGGCTAAGGCAGTTTTTAATGTTGATAACTATAAAGAATACCTGTCCTTACAAACCGATTCTGCCCTCCGTAACATTATTCGCCAATATCCCTATGATGTGAATCCAAAATTTGAAATTGATACCACTGGAGATGGTGAACCCGATGACGGCTCTCTCCGAGGGTCCAGTGAGATTGTTGCCCTTCGCATTAAGGAAGAGATCCAAAGTCGGGTGGACTTTGCCGGGTTAGAAATTGTCGAAGCCCGCATCACCCACCTCTCCTATGCCCCTGAAATTGCAGCGGCCATGTTACAACGCCAACAAGCTTCGGCTCTCATTGATGCCCGAGCTATGATCGTCGATGGCGCTGTGGGGATGGTGGAAATGGCCCTAGACAAGCTCGAGGCCAAGCAAGTGGTCGACCTGGATGAGGAACGCAAGGCAGCCATGGTTTCCAACCTCTTAGTTGTGCTCTGTGGCAATAGCGAAGTCTCCCCCATTGTGAACTCAGGAAGTCTTTACTAATGGCTAAGAAACAAGTCCCACTCCGCATCTCACAAAAGCTCTATGACCAATTAGCCGCTTGGGCCGAGGATGACTTCCGTTCCATCAACGGACAGATTGAGTACCTGCTGACCGAATGCGTGAAGCAACGCAAGAAAGACGGCAAATATGTTAGCGAAACCATGAATGACCGCATCGATTTGGATATTGAATAATAGAAAGCGGCACAGCCTCGTTAATTGACGCGCTGTGCCGCTTTGATTTGTTTAACTGTTTAAGAAAGGGTCGCTTGAAAAAATTCTGCTGTCTGCTGGCTAATCCGGATAGGTACCCGGTGACCCACCTCATCTAAAACCGTCCATTCCAGGTGGGCTTTAGGAAAATCGGCCTTAAATTTTTGAATATCTTCCTGGTTTAAGCTTAAGATGTCGGCATTATCAGCGCCACCATTGTAAACATAGACAGGCTGGTTTAAAAATTCTTCTGGATGGTCAGTCGGATTATTGCTGAGGATAACAGCTAACTTACTAGCGTCAATTTCATCCGGATAGCGATCACCATAGATTATTCGCAGCTGTTCTTCTAAATTAAGCCCAGCAATGTGAATGGCTAGTCCACTTAAGGATTGATAATAAGCCGTCCCGATCATGGCTGCCATAATCCCGCCCATGGAAGCGCCGTAGACAAATAAATTGTCGATGGTATATTGCTTTTGAATGGCAGACACTAAGCGGGGAAATTCCTCAAAGCTTTGGACGATAATACCTGGCATAATGCCTATGGAAGTCTCGGGAAAAGGATCGACTTGGCGGTCGCCATGGAGAGGGGCATCAGGCAAGAAGACATGAAAACCATTAGCCGCATAAATCAGCCCTTGTTTGATCAAGGCTTCCTTATTCAATTTATAGCCATGGTAACCGATCACCATGTTTTTAGACTCCTCTTCTTGTGGGTAGATTTCCACCAGTGCTATGCCCTCAAGCTGGGTAAATTTCACAGTAAAGCTGCCGTCCATGATCTCCCATTCCCTTCTATGTGTTACTATCTAAACGAATCTCTCTTAAAATTTTACCATGCCTTAATCACAAAGTTGTCTTCCCCGCTCATGCTCCTTTAATTATTGAAAAGAAGTTAAAAACTCCGCCCACTTGTACGAGCTGGGCGGAATTTTTTATTAAAAGTAATAATGGCTGCAACACTAGCGATGAAGCTAAAGGATGCGTTTAAAATGCCAGTAAAAGAATAAAATCGGACTAATTAAAAAATACACTGGATAGAGAATCTTACTTGTAACAAAATAACCCGCTTCTGAGTCATAGGGTAGTGTTAAGACCACTTGGGGAAAGAGCGCCCAGGCCAAGCATAAGTAAATTCCCAGTAGGATACCTGGAAATTGCGTGAGTTCAATCCCAAAATAATCCGTCAGCAAGAAATAGACGACAAAAGTAAAAAAGCTACTAATAAAATAAGCGACCAAAGTGATAAATAAACCGTTTTTCATGAGAATCACCTCTGCTATTAATGGTTAAGGCTTACCTATCTAGCTAGCTTTATTATAACAAAAGTGATTAAATAATAGGATTTATCCTTTACAAAAATTTCATTTTTAAAATAGCAGTCTATTACGCACCAGCTGAGATGTTACAATAGCTTTAAAGACTGAAAACTTTAATTAAAATAAAAAGGAGGCACAGACTTCTTGTTTACCTGGACATATACTACTCCCAAAGACTTCAATGACATTATCTTGATCAGTGATGGGGAAAGCTTGACGGGACTCTATTTTGCGAGATCAAGAGACGCTCACAAACATCAACTGGAATATGCTAAAAAAACCAGTCAGCCTTTCCAAGAAAGTATCGACTGGTTAGATCGTTATTTTGCCGGTGAGCTTCCCCCGTTCACTCCAAAGTTCCGCTTAAAAGATCCCACGCCCTTCCGCCAAGAGGTAGCGGAAGTCATGCTTAGGATTCCCTATGGCCATGTACTGACCTACCAAGATATTGCCAATAAGATTGCCCAGAAAAGAGGAAAGCCTAGTATGTCAGCTCAAGCAGTTGGTGGAGCGGTTGGCTGGAATCCAATTTGCTTAATCATTCCCTGCCACCGGGTCGTCGGTAAAGATAAAAAGCTGACTGGCTATGGCGGTGGACTAAACAATAAATACCAACTACTCAAGTTAGAAGGCCAGGACATGAGTCAATTTACCTGGCCTAAAGGAGGTCACGACTCATGAAACGCTGCCATTGGTGCAATTTAGCTAACCCCTTATATGTGACTTACCATGACCAGGAATGGGGAATAGCTAACTTCCAGGACCCTTACCTCTTTGAAATGCTTATCTTAGAATCTTTTCAAGCCGGTCTTTCCTGGGAAACCATCTTGAACAAAAGAGTAGCCTTCCGCCAAGCCTATGACCACTTTAATGTGGACAAGGTAGCCCAGTACGGTGAGGATAAAGTGCAAGAATTAATCGCCAATCCTCAAATCATCCGCCACCCAGCCAAAATTCGAGCCAGTATCCAAAACGCCCAAGTCTTACAGAATATTCAAGCTGACTATGGCTCCTTTTATGCCTACCTAACTACCTTTACCCAAGGGAAGCGGTGGGTTGAATTAGACAAAACGTCGAGCCCCTTATCAGAGGCTGTCTCTAAAGGCCTCAAACAAAAAGGGATGGCCTTTATCGGTCCTACTATCATCTATTCCTATCTCCAGGCCTGCGGTATCATCTATTCTCATGAGAAGAATTGTTTTCTCTATCGCACTGAAATTTGACTTAAATAAGTAGGAGATGTTTGCAAAGACCAGAGCTTAGCTATCCACCTCTTGGTCCTCTCTATTTCTATTATAATGATCAATTTCCCTAATCGTTTCCTCCATACAACCCAGATTTTTGTATAAGTCTCTATCACCAATAATATAGAATTTCTTCTTAGCACGTGTGGCAGCAACGTTTATAATATTGGGTTCAGAGACTGCCCAACTTGCTGCCCCCTTGGAATTTTCGTCACAGCCCATAACCAGGTAAACAATATCCGCTTCTTTCCCTTGAAAAGTATGGACCGTCCCGATATTAGTACATTTTCCATTGGCAAAACGAGCAAATTCAACCTCCCGCTGACGAAGCAGGGCAATCAACTGATTAGCTACATTCTTAAAGGGGCTAATCACATAAATCTGTTTACTGTCAACTCCTTCCACATCAAGCTTATTTTGGATTTCTTCTTTAAGTCGTTGGCCTTGTTCTTTAACGTATTTATTCACTGCCTTCCCCTTCACATCAAGCCATTGCCCCAGACCTTGATTATCGTCCGGTAGTACCATCATATTGTCATAAGCAATAGCGTTCGAAATCGAAAACATAGGATCGGCACAACGGCGATGAACCCAAAGTGGGATTCCGATCCAAGCATCAGGATCATGCTTATTAGAGGAATAGCCGTATTGACTTGCCTGGTCAGCGAGAACTTGGACTGAACTATTATCTGACAAATAATCCCTGGCAGAGACTTGATACCAATCGCTGACCTCGGTTAAGATCGCATTTTCAATGGGAAGAACGGGTTTAATCTGCTTAGGGTCCCCGACCGCAATAAATTTATGGCAGCGGAATAAGGCACCCAAAGCGGATTGAGGGGTAGCCTGTCCCGCTTCATCACAAATCACGTAACCCAATTCATCCACCCACATATCAGACATCATGCGACTGAAACTCGCAAATGTTGAGCTAATCACTGGGATAGCCATGTTGATCCAATACCACGCTGCCTTCTTAGCCTCAGAATTTTTACGGTATTTCTTATAACGTCCCCGCCATATTTCTACCGCCGCCTTCAAATTCCCCTGATTTTCCTTTAAAAACTGCTTCCGAACCCTTAATGCTAAAATAAACAGGTTCGTTTGTTTACGCCGATAGGCCTCATCAAACCAGGGCGAAGCTTTCTGTAATTCGCGATAATTATCTGCATGATCATAAACATCCAGTGGATTCACCAATTTGCCATATGCTTGAGATTTCTCGTAGTTGGTTTTATCCGTTTTTAGCTTGGTAATCGCTTTGTCTATTGCCTTTAAACTTTGTTTCTTAGCCTCTAAGTCTTGCAGCTTCACTGCATTGGATTCATATTCCGGGCGCAAGTGGGCTAAGTCATGCTCAGCTTGGCGGTACTTTTTCCTCAAAAATAGCCGGTTAATCAAAGAATGATAATCAGCTTCTTTCCTCTTAATAAGGTCTGCCTGATCTTTGACTAGCTTTTGATACTGTGTTGTTTCCTGGTCAAGTTGGGCGAGTAATTGAGGATTTTCTTGCTTTTCTAATTGGGCTAATTGACGGACTGTTTTCTTATAAGCTAAGTAAGATTCGGCTGCTTTCTGGATAAGCTCTTGTTCAGCTTTTAAGTCTTGGTAAGCCTGGTTAAAATCCTGATAGGCTCTGCGGTCATCTTTTTGTTCACTTAAAGCGTCCGCCACCTGGCTTACCTTATCCAGCATGGCCTTGATATTAGCAAACTTACCACCCTCACTTGACAATAATCCCCAAAATTCTGGAGACGATTTCCCCTCATTAGCGATCTCCGTATAGTAATTTAAGTCTTTTAATTTTTCTTTGTATTCATCTACTTCGACCTTATCCACTTGGATCCACTCATTGACAATATTTTGAACTGCCCCATTATTGGAGCTCACTACCATAATGCCCTTCTTGGTGAGGTCTTGCGATAACTTATCCATTCGACGGCCTGGGTCATATTCAACCGTTTTTTCTAAGCTTTGTCCCCGGCAAATCGATCGGGCCTGTTGCACAATGATGTCCGCCACGACATCCTGGAGGAGGGTAGTTTTGCCAGTTCCTGGAGGGCCATTGACGGATTGGATGGCCAAATCTTCCTGGTCCATCCTGGTCAGTAGATTGACTGATACTTGTTGCATCAGCGATAGGGAATATTTTCCCAAGAACCTGCCCATAGGAAAATTCTTTGGCATTAAGATTTCTTGCAAGGCTTCGGGGTTGAAGCTAGATGAAGTTTTAGAGCTATCAAGATTAACTTCCGCTTGACTCCCTTGTAAATAAGTCTTTAATACTGGACTACTTTTATAAAGCTGGTACCTAATCGCCTTATCCAAGTCTTCAGCAAAGAAAGAATGCAAATTTACGCCTTCACTTGTTAAATTATCCACAAACTTGTAGCGACAGTATTCAAGTGTTTGGACCCCTCTGTGGTGAAAATAAGTCATCAGCGCTTGGTTAAATTGCTTCGCTGACAGTGGATCTTCTGACTCAAATAATTGGCTTAATTTGTTCTTCTCAGCAGTCTCAAACTCTCTAAAACCTCCCTTACCATCCGCTGTCTTCAGGCGCTTAATTTTATCGGGATAAAGATAGCCACTAAAAGAGTAAAAGAATTGATTGGGAATAAAGGCTAAATCCTTATCGAAACAGAGCATAAAGCTAAATTTATTGCCATAGTTGGTTTCTGCTTCTAAGAAGGAGTTAAGATTGAAGTACTTTCTAAACTGATCAATGAGCACTTTAAAATCAAAGATCTCTCCATAGATAATAATCCCAGCATTTTTAGGCAGCTTTTTATCTCGTTTTTTCTGGGCTTGATTTTTTAATTCATCTTTAAAGAGCTGATAATAATCCACCTGGTTAACTGCCTGACTATCAAAGGTCAACAGTTTTCTATCTTTCAGGTTGATGTCACCCTCAGACAAACGCTCTAGCATCAACCAGGCGCTAAGTATCTGTTCAGGTGTATTTTGGGCTTGGTCCATATCTTGCCCTCCTCTTCTAGGTTTACTACTAAGGCTATTATACTTCATGATTATGCCAAGGCCTATACAAACACTTTTATTGTATAATTAAAATATTTTCAGCATACAAAAAAGCCCCTCTGCAGGAGCTTCACCTAGTTATGATCAGTCTGATCGGCTTAAGGACCTAGGCCTTAATAATTCACCCCAATAGCTGTGCCGATACACAGACCTTTACCAATCCCTAGTGGCATATTGTCAAAAAGGGCACCAAAACAAGCACCAACCCCTAAGCCTAGAGCGATCCCAATGCCAATATGGTCATCGGCTCCTTTTTCCTTACTGCTGTTTTTTTGATCTGGGGATGGGGACTTCTTTTTCGCTTGACTTATCCCATAAAACGCTAACCCAGTAACTACTACTAAGATGACAATAATGGCAATTATTCTGATAGCTGTAATTTCCATAGCTAAATCTCTCCTTATTTAATGAGTCATTTAAAACTTTCAATGACAGTATAGTCACAAATAATTGACATGTCAACTATAAATGACATAACTTTAATAAATGATGCCTTGTTTCCAAAAAATCATAATTTATTAAACGATTCTAATTGCTTGTTAACTAACGAACAATATAGCTTTTTTATATCGCGGCTCTATGGTAAGGCTTTCATTGTTTGTATACTTCATGATAAAATACTATTTAAATAATAATTATTTGAGACAAGGAGATTAATATGAAGAAGAAACTACAAATTACTTTAGCTGCCTTAACTTCCTTAGCCCTCTTAGCGGCTTGTTCAAACGGTGGCAATAGTAAGGATAAACAGGCGGATTCTTCACAACAAAGCGAAGAAGTGTCTAGCCAAGAGTCACAAGCAGAAGCCCCCAAAGAAAACGAAGATTCTGTTAAAAAATCCGATTGGAGCGAAGAACAACCGGCCTTAGTAGCGGGTACCCTATCCCTAGCTGAAATGACCGATGCTTTAGAGATTCCTCTGGTTGGCGTTACCTCGCACGCCCCCGACCAATTGCCTGAAGACTATCGTGACCTCCCCAAAGTGGGTAGCGGCCCTAAGATCGATTTAGAAACCTTGGCGGCTACTGAAGCGGACTACTACTTGAACAATAAGAAACTAGAAGCCATGACCCGCCAACAAGTAGAAGGCGCTGGGGTTGAACCGGTTTACTTTGACTATACTCGTTACGACGATGTCAAACAAACCCTCCTAGACATTGGTAAATTAGCTGGCCGCCAAGACAAGGCCCAAAACATTGTTGATGATATCAATGCCAAAGAAGAAGAAGTCTTAAAAGGTACCGAAGACCTTAAAGGTAAAACTTTCGTAATTATCTTTAACTCCGAAGAAGGTAGTTCCGTGGCATCTGACGATAGCTACCTGGCTTCTATTTTAGAAAAATTAGGCCTGAAAAATATTGCGGATGAATCCCTAGAATCAGGTAGTAATGTGATTACTGACGGTAGTCTGGTTAACTTCAGCTCGGAGGCCATTATCGATGCTGATCCGGATTACATTATCAGCTATTCGCTCTCCAATGTCTTTAACTTAAAGAATAAGGGAACTGCCGACGAAAACACTTCCCAAGAACAAATCGAAGCAGAATTACAAAAACCAATTTGGCAAGAAACTAAGGCGGGTAAAAATAACCACATCATCTCCCTAACTTCTAATGACATTAGTATCAATGGTGGCTTAGGCTTAGCCGATGACCTTGCTCTCGTTAAGAAAGCCCTATTAGGAGAAGAGTAGGGTGGTCAAACGAAGCGGTAGTCGCTGGCTACTCTTTCTATTTTTGCTGGTGGTGCTGGCAATCTTTGCTCTGATTGGTATGCGTCTAGGTAGCATTCCGGTTTCTTTGGAAGATATATTATCCTCCTTCACTAGCCAAGCCACTAAGCGAGGACAGATCCTCTGGAGCATCCGCTATCCCAGGATCGTCATCACCCTCTTAGCTGGCTTGAACCTAGGCCTATCAGGATTACTCATCCAAAGCGTGCTCAAAAATCCCATTACCGATAGCAATATCTTAGGGATTAATGCTGGGGCCAGTTTACTGGCGGTAGTAATTTTGATTCTCTTTCCAGAGCAGACGGCCCTGGTACCTTTCTTCGCCTTTATTGGTGGGGTTGGTGCCTTCCTTTTAGTAGGTCTCCTCGCTTTTCAATCAGCCTATTCGTCAGTTCGCATTGTCCTGACGGGGTTAGCCATCCGCTCGGTATTGGGTGGTTTACAAAGTGTTATCGTTACTATGAATAGTGACCGCCTCCATGGGGCCATTCTCTGGCTCAACGGCAACCTGAGTGGGCATAGCTGGCAGGATATCTTCCTGCTCTTCCTCTATGCCCTCCCAGCTTATCTTTGTCTGATCTTCATTCATCCCAAGATGGACTTACTGCAATTAGAAGATGGACTGATTCATTCTTTAGGTTATCCACCTAAACGGGTTGCCTTAACGGTTGCCCTCGTTGGTGTCTACCTGGCTGCCATTACAGTTTCCTTCGTGGGTATGATCGGTTTCGTGGGCTTAATCATTCCCCATGTTGCCCGTTTATTGGTCGGTGGGAAACATAGTCGCCTGATCCCCTTTACTGGCATCCTGGGAGCAATTCTTTTGATACTAGCCGATACCCTATCACGGACAGTGATTGCACCCTTGGAAATCCCTATCGGAACCACCATGTCCCTCATTGGAGGACCTTTCTTCCTCTACCTACTTTACCGTCAATCGACTCGGAGGTGATGGACGATCTTATTAAGTGCCAAAGATATCAGCTATTCTTATGGACGACAGTCTGACTTTCACTTGAGTCATATTTCCTTGGATATTCAAGCAGGAAGCATTACCGGCTTAATCGGTCCTAACGGGTCGGGCAAGACTACCCTCTTTGACTGCTTGAATGGGCGCAAGGATTTAGAAAGTGGTCAAGTCATTTTTGAAGGGAAAGACTTGCGTAATATCCCCTTAAAAGAACGCGCTAAAAAAATAGCCGTGGTCCAACAAAGCCACCGCAGCCCGCTCTTACTCTCTGTTTTTGATATTGTTAGCCTGGGGAGGAGCCCCTACCAATCCTGGCTAGACCACGGTTCCAAGGAGGACCAAGAAATTGTCAAGCAAGTAATCGACTTGGTCGGCTTAAGCAACTATCGCCATAAGCAAATTCAGGAGCTCTCTGGCGGCCAAAGGCAGTTAGTCTGGCTGGCCCTAGCCTTGGCCCAAGAGCCGGACCTCCTCTTTCTCGATGAACCGACAACCTACCTAGATATCCGCAACCAAATTCAATTTCTTGACCTCATTAGTCGACTGAATGAAGAAAAGGGGCTGACGGTAGTCATGATCCTCCATGACCTCAACCAGGTCTTACGCTACTGCGACTATAGCTACCTGCTCTCTGAGGGGCTCTTAATAGCCGGGGGAAAACCCGCCGAGGTCCTCAGCGAGTCCACCATTGAAAAAGTCTACCAAGTCCATTCTGACCGTCTCCACCACCCCAAAGGTCACTTTGTTTTAGACTTTTACTAGCCATTTAAGAAAGGAAGGCCAAGCATTGAAATATACAGACCTTGAAGATCTTAAAGTAGAACATCCCGTGGAAAGCCCGATCACTGACATCGACCGTTCCCTAGATAACTGGGTAGAAATTGCCGCCGAGAAAACCCAGGCAGCCCGTGGCAGTGATACTGTCAAGCTCGACTGCGGGGTATTAAGCGTTGACCAAATTAACCGGCTCTTGGCGAATATTGACCATGAGGTAACCACCTGCGACGCCAACAACCAATACCTCTTCTACAACCGTCACAAGCCCAAAGAAGACATGGTGGCCAAACGGAATCCCGAAGCGGTAGGCGAGGCCCTCTTCAACATACATCCCGAAAGAGTGGCTGAAAGTGTCGCCAAACTCATCTATGAAATGCGCACCCACCAAGTCCCTCGGGTGGTCTTGCGTTCCAATTGGTCTGAAACGGAGCGCTTTGTGACCCATAACCATCGGGCCTTCTATAACCCTGATGGGACTTACGAAGGCACCATGGAATGGGTCCAAGATAACTTACCTATTGTTGACTATTATTGTCAGATGACCGGCCAGGAGATGGTCGATGACGAGGCTGCTGATCCTAAGTCTAAGCCCCAAGTCATCCTAGACAGTCGCTCCTCCCGCTTTGTTGATAAGAAGTTCGATGACTGGACCCAAGGATCACAATCACCCCACCGTCTGGAAAGCCAAATCTACCCAGATAATAACTACTTAGACCAAGAAGTAGAAACTAACAATCCAGCAACAGACTCTGATTATGTCTGCTTAGACCGCGGTATTCTCACAGTTTCTCACTTGAACCATTTCTTAAAGCAGATCCCTGTGGAAGTAGCTTACTATGACCAGGACGACCGCCTGCTCTATTTCAACTATAAGAATGACGTCGATGAAATGCTCAACCCCAAAACCGTGACCTCTGTAGGACTAGACATTAACAATAACTATCCAGAAACGGAACATGAAACCGTCAAAAATATCCTAGATAGTCTCAAATCTAAGCAGAAGACCAGTGAGAAAATTTTTATTCCCTCCACCTCTCCTGGAGAATGGATAATCGCTACTTTCAAAGGGATTTATGACACTGCCGGCAACTATATCGGCTGTGTAGAATACTGTCATAATATCCTCCCCTATGTCAACCAAGTCTTAGAAACTTGGGGTAAGAAATTAGTGGACAAACCCGGTCAAGAAGCCGTTTGGCCCAAGGCCAGAGGTCAGTACCAAACTTAGTTAAACAAGGTAATTTCTCGCAAACAGAAAAAACGCAAATTCTAAAAGAAAAAGAGAATCTACAAATTACTTAAGATGATTTGTAGATTCTCTTATTTTATACCTTTAATTACTATATTTTTTACATTATTGGTAATGAAGATTAAGCAAAAAGCTCAGCTTTAGCCTTAGTTTTCACTCTGTGTAAAAAAGTTACTTTAGAGTAAAAATGTTCCTTATATGAATAATGTTAATGACTGATACTATTCTTCTAATCAAGAAATCTGGCTTTCTCACTCAAGTTTTCTGCTAAAATTTCCTTACCTTGCTGTCCTTCAAAGCGCCGTCCCCAACCAGTCAAGATTGAAATCAAGAAGGCTAAAAAGAGGTTGTAGCTGTGAAAAAGATAAGGAGCAATTTGAGTAACGGATAAGGGAGCAACGAATTCGTAACCCTGCGTTAATTGCGAGCCGACAAAAATAAAAACAGAAAGAAAAGGAACGGCTACACCTAAACCATTAGCAAAACCATCCAATAAGTTGGCCCTTCGATAGGGATGGAGCTGACAGGCTTGGCCTAGCTCATTCTGTACCTTACCAAAAGTTGTCATTGAAGCTGAGGAAACCCCACCAAATAAAATAGTTGTTAATGTAATACCTAACATCATAGCCAATTCTGTTCCTGAAACAGTCTGACAGAGCTTAGATTGTCTAATCTGATCAGTCAATTGTTGTAAAGCCCCTGAAGCATTCAAGACACCCATGATGCCATAAACCGATAAAACCAAGAGACAAGTTCCCATCATGCCCTCAATACCTTTAGTAAGAAAACCTGTCAGTGCGCCATCCTGGCTAGTCAAGATATCGCTAACTTGGAGCGCACCCGTTAATAATCCCACCACACAACCAGAAAGCAAGCCTACTAAAATAGCTAAGTAAAGATTACGCTTACGAATCGAAATGATTAGCATCAAAATTACCGGAATCAACATATAGAGCGAACGCACATGTTCAGCTCCAGGCACTACCGAGCCAGCCTGTAAGATTCCACCTCCACCAAATAAAATAAAGAGGACAAAGGACAATCCACCCGCAATTAAAGCATAAGGTAAGCGGGTCCTGACCACACCTCCAATATCACAACTCTGCTTAGAATACCGATAGTGCTGGGTGCCTGCAGAAATAATGGTCGTATCTGAAATAGGGGCTAGATTATCCCCAAAAATCCCTCCAGAAAGGATAGCGCCAGCTAGGGCAGCTGGATGGGCGCCTAACAAGATACCTGCTGGATAGAAAATAGGAAAACAGGTAAAGAAAGAGCCAATGGAAGAGCCTGTTGCGGTGGCAATGATTGAGACAAAGAGAAAGGTCATTGCTGTATAAAGACCTCCCTTTACCCCCATAAGCTGGGCAAGATAGACAAAACCAGCTGAAAGATTAGCAGTCTTAATCATCTGGGAAAAAATCCCAATTGTCATCAGTAAAATAACTACTGGCACGGCTTCTCTAGCCCCTTCATAAACAGACTCCCAATACTCTGTTGCCTGTTTGGGTTTAACAAAGATTGACCCCGCCAGTAAGCCTAAGATAGCTCCCATGGCTAATGCATGCATTTCAAAGGCCTTTAAAATCACAAAGAAAAGGACACAAAAAACTAAGAAAATTATCAAGGGGAGGTAGGCCATTAAATAGCCTCCTCTGAACGTTAGAGTTTGTTTATCTTTCATTTATTTAGCCTCCTTAACCATTGGCATTTTCGTGTCGACGAATAATTGATGAAAATATTGAATGAGGGTCTCTTTCAAGTTCATAACAATCTCCAGACAAACGTGGATATTGGTCCAAGAAAGATCGGATAACATCAATATCTTCTTGACCTAGTTTAAAGTCAAAGATTGCTAAGTTATCCTTAACATGTCGATGATTTCTAATGCCAATAATACTCCCAGCTACCCCTTTTTGTTGAAGAATATAGCGAGTCGCCACGTTAGAAATAGATACCTGGTGCTTACGAGCAATCTCATCCAATAATTGTAAAAGTTCCTGATAGCCTCTCTGACCCAGACTTTGATCAATCACTTGTTGGTATTTGACCTGAGATCGCGTCTCTAATTCAATATTTGTCTGATCGAGATACTTATCCGATAACAACCCTCCCGATAATGTTCCAAAACATAATTGTTGGATACCATTGTCAATCGAATAAGACAAAAGTTTCTTTTCGGGGCGTCGATCAAAAAGCGAATACTGGGACTGACAAGAAATGATAGGAATACCAGCATCAACTAATTGTTTAAGGTGAGTGGTGTCGAAATTTGTTACCCCAATATAGCGAATCTTACCCTTCTTCTGTAATTTAACCAAATGTTCAGCCACTTCAATGTAGCGATCGATACTGTAGTCCCACCAGTGAAATTGTATGAGATCGATATAGTCACGACCTAATTTCCTTAAAGACCGATCGATAATCGCCTCTGTATCTTCAAAACTCACAGTCTCTAAGACATCAATGTCAGGCACATATTTTTCGTGAATTTGGATATCATGAGCAGTTAGATGAGAGTGATGGTTCAATTCTTTCAGGTAGCGGCCTAATGCCTCTTCTGCCCCCGTATAAATATCCGCCAGGTCAAACGTTGTAAAACCAAGTTCTCCTAATTGATGAAAAGTTTGGTTAATCTCTTCTAAGTCAAGCTGACCTTTTAAGGTATGACCTGGTGATAATTGCCACAATCCATTTAGAACACGAGCAATACTGTAACCTGGACTTAATTCAATTCTTTCTAACATTAATCACCATCTCCTTAACTTAACGGCACAACTGTCGTTTCAGCGTGGCTAAATTTTTTCTGTTTTTTTCTCGTTATCTTGAAGACTGCCCCACAATTAGGGTCTGGACAAGCAATAATCGCATCAGAACGCATCCAATCATTTTTTTGCAAAAGTCTTTGCTTGGCTGGCAACATGGGAAGCAAGGTAGCTAGGACATACATGGAGAAAGAACGAGTCTGTGGGAAAACTAAATTCTCACCTTCCACAATAAAATAATCTCCTTCCCGGTGACTGCAGACAAAAGGCCGATCAGTAGCTAGGACTTCAACTTTTAAAGTGTACAAAGTAAACAAATCATCTGTCATCGTTCTTCCTCCAAAATAAAATAAGCACTTGCCCCTCATTCGTTAATACGAATAAAGGACAAGTGCTTAACCTGCGGTGCCACCTCTATTAGTCAGCAACTTGCTAACTCTCTCTAACAAGTCACCAAAAACTTGCCTTCCATGATAACGCGTTTGACGCGGTAACCCAAGATAATGAGCTACTATCCGGTGCCCGATGCACCCTAAGGCCCAGCCCCTAGCACAAGTAGGTGTCTCTCACCCACACACCCTCGCTTTGACTTGCTTGCCTAGGTTTTTCCTCATTAGATAAATTTTTACCTAATTATAGTGACTGGATCATTTTTTAGCAAGAATTATTTTAGTTAAAGAAATAGACCATTCTATGGTATTCTACCTAGCTTTTCAGTCAAATCCTTCTCCAATTCAGCAATCGACCGCCTCATCCTTTGCAGGGCTTGGAGCTGGTCTTTAATATCCGATTGGACCCTCGCATCCGTAAAGACATTATCAAACCAAGTATCCAAAATATTGTCACTCAGGCCATCACTCAGGCCTTGGGGTAAGGCCATGCTGACATCCGCTAATTCTTGGTTTAAATATCTTAAGGACTGGGCCAGGGACTCAATTTCTTGGTTTGCCGCCTGAATTCTGCGCCGCTTGATCAAACTAGGCAAAAAGTCACCACCCAGTAAGTCCCACATCCCCCATTTGGAGGCCGATTGGAGCAATTCAATTCCCTTATCTAAATGAACCAGGACTTCTTGGCAAGCTTGATGCGCTTCTTCTAATTCTTTCAATGACTTCATGATCAGTAACCTCCTTAACGGAATAGTGGGAGAAACTATTCACTTCCCCACGAGTTACAATTTACGCTTTTAGCTTATCACGAGAGGATAAACCAGCAAAGTATCATGCCCACTCAATGCGACTTTCTCCTCAATAAAAAAACCGACTTTCCGCCTCTAAAACAGGCTCAAAAAGTCGGTTACTTTTTATTCAATCTTTATTATATTCCTCGGATCAGATCAATCGGTTCATGGTTTAGAATAGCACTGAGACCTGTCCAGTAAATTAACAAGTTCAAGCCATAAATTAAGAGTGAAAAGCCCAGAAAGCCTAGGTAGGGAAAGTATAAGATTAAAGCCTTCATATCAACACTTTTGAATAGCCCGGCAATCCCCAGCATAATCCCTAAGCTAATCAAAACAGACAAGAGCAAGGACCTCCCCTGTTCAAAAAGAAATTCCCGGCTGAAGCGGCTTTTCAAGGCCGCTAAATCCATACCGATTGAATAGAGGCTGCCAATTTCTTTACGTCGACTCATTAGGCTCAGGTTGATTGAGGAGTAACCGTTGGTGATATTCATCAAGAAGATAATGGCCGCTATCCCATAAATAATCCGCTTGAAGCTTTGAATATCGGTAAACTGTTCGGCTTGGATTTCCTCTTCTGTAAAGACTTTAAAACTCTCATTATAGGCAACGGTCTGTTCGATGCGACTGCTAATTTTCTCCTTGGCTTGACTAGCTTGTCCTTTAGGTAGTTTGAGTTTAAGTTCAAAAGGATAATTGAAATTTTTATCATCTCGAGCGTCTTTCATCAATTGGTTATAGGTTTCAAAATCAGTATAGATCATGACGGTAAAGGGTAGGATCCGAGTTTGGTAGGGGCCAAGGTCATCAATACTATGCGCAATGGGAAGGCTGTGCTGTCTCTCATTAATACTAACGTCTAATTGATCAGGATGATCAAAATACGGCACTTTTTCAGCCTGAGCAAGAGGCTCGTTGGGATCTGCTTGGACCTGGTTGTAGAGGGTAAATTCCCCTGGCCTGCCGCCCAGTTTCTGGAGGTCGTCCTCTTCGAAGGCGACCAGAATTCCCCTGATGTGTTGGGGCTTGGTGTCAGCCATCATTTGCTCCAATTGCTCATCCAGTCCCAGTGATTGGGCGATTTGAGATAGCTCTAGGTTAGGTTCAATGGCTAGGTTCTTTTCCTTAGAAATATAGCCCTCCCCCTCATAGTTAGCAAGAATTTCGGGCAGGATAGGGGGCAAGTCACCGGTGTCATTGTAGTAGTGGACGGTGAGATCGTAGCCATCATCGAAGGCATAGAAGTCTCGGTTGTAGTCGGCAATGGCATAGACAATACAGAAGATGGCCACAATCAGGATGCCAATAGCTGAGATATAGCGTTGGGACTTGATACTGGCCATATTGTTCAGCCGTAGTTCTTTCCAGAGTTTGGGGCTTCGCTTCTTGCCCTTCTTCTTAGACAGGCTAAAATTTCCCTTGAGTCCTTCAATAATATCGATCTTCGCGATCTTGCGCGCCGGATATATGACCGCGACTAGGACAACCGCTAGGGCCACCAGGATAATGACTAGAGACAAGATCCAGTTAAAGTGAACCTGGTTAAAGAAGACCACTTCAGCTTTACCACTATTGGCAACTTCAAAGAGATAACGAATAAGGAAGAAGCCCAGGACATGACCGATTAAAACAGGCAGGACGGAGACTGTGACTGCCCCTTTCACCAGTAAGAGATAAATTTGAAAGTCCGTCGACCCGATGGATTTATACATGGAGAGCTCGCGAGTCTTTTGCAGACCCCAAACCCAGAAAATATTTTTGATAAAGAAGACAAAAAGCCCCATACATAAGAGGAGGGAGAGGGCATTAACCAGCTTGGTCATCAGGTTTTTACTCTGGCTGACATCCAGGCCGTAGTAGCGGACCAGGGAGTCATTAAAGTCCAATTCCACTTCTTTTCCTAGTAGATCTTGAATCTCATCTTGGATAGCCTCGCTCTGGGCATAGGCTGCCTTGAAGTCATGGAAATTGATCAAAGGGATCAATGCTTCGTCGTCATCCACCAGAGGCATGCCGTAATTGATTTTTAAGTTCTCATTATAGAAATCTTTGTAGACACCAACTAGGGTATAGTGGCGCCTTTCTATGGTCTCAAAGCTTTCTTCAGCGGTATAGGTCGACCGGGCATCGATCGTCTTCCCGTCCACCTGACGCTCCCCAATCTCGATCACTAGCTCATCGCCTAGGGAGAGGTCTTCCTGTTTAACTAGAGATTCATTCAGGACAATTTCATCCGCCAACTCAGGAAAGCGCCCAGCCAACAAATAAGACTCTTCTCGCATCTGCTTGACCTGAACATCCTGTCCCACCATAGAAATGAGATAGTCCTTGTATTTAGCACTGTGGGCTCTGGCAGAAGTCCCACCCGCCAGGTCAATCGCTTCCACTTGGTTGAGTTTAGCGATCTCCTCCTGGGACAGGTCTTCGGACAAGCGGGCATCGTAGAAATTCGTTGCCTTCAGCTGGCGGTTACTTGACGAAATATTGGTATAGCCATAGTAAAAAATCACTGTGAAAAAGAGGCTAACTATCAGAAGTGAAATGAAAATCGGTAAATTCTTCTTATTCATTGGGCTCATCTCCTACGATAGCCCCGTCGACCATAGTGATAATCCGCTGGGTCTGAAGGGCCAGGTTTTCATCGTGGGTGATAATCAGGATAGTCTGCTTGAGGGTCTGGTTGAAGTACTTCAAGAGGTCAATGATCTCCTGAGAGTTCTTCCGGTCCAGGTTTCCGGTCGGTTCATCCGCTAAGATGATCGAAGGCCGGTAGATCAGGCTACGGGCCACGGCCACACGCTGCTCCTGACCTCCCGATAGCTCACTCGGAAAGGCCTGCAACTTATTGGATAAGCCCAGCTTGGTCACTAAGTCAATAAAGAAGGCGTCATCCACCTGACGCCCATCTAACTTCAAGGGCAGTTTAATATTATGTGACACGGTCAGATTGGGGATGAGGTTGTAGAACTGGTAGATCAGCCCCACCTTGCGCCGCCGGAACAAGGCCATTTCCTTAGACGAATAGCTGTCAATATCGGACCCTTCAATGAGTATCTTCCCCTCATTGGGCCGGTCCACTCCACCAAGCATATGGAGTAGGGTAGACTTACCCGACCCACTCGGCCCGACAATAGCAATAAGCTCTCCCCGGTTGACGGACAGATTCACCCCATCGACAGCCCGGACTTGCTTCTCTCCTTGGCCATAAATTTTAGTCAAACTGTCAACGCGAAGTATTTCCATAAGATCTCCTCCTAGTTTGACTATAGCGGATGAAAATGACAAGTCGGTGATAAAGCGGATAAAAAGAGAAGAAATGGTCTCCGCGATTACTTCCCCCTCACTTATAGAATTGCAGGATAAATTCTGCCCCTTGCTCGGTGTTTCGACAGCTGATTTGACCCTGATGTTTCTCGACAATGCGCTTGGCCATAGAGAGACCGATACCAAAGCCCTTGGAATCAGGATCCTTATAGAAACGCTGGAAAATTTTCTTTTGCTTTTCTTTAGCAATCCCCCCACCATCATCACGGATAGAGACTTCAAGATAAATTGGATTCTCGCGCATTTCCAAATAGATATGTGTCGTTTGTTCTTGGTTGATAGCATTCTTTAGGATATTAATGACGGCCTCACTCAGCCAGTTGAAATGTCCCATCAAGACCTGGTCGCCCAGACGATTGTCCACCTTAATGCCACGGTCTTCGATATCATCACTGAAGATATCTAAGGCGTAATCTGTCACTTCTCTCAGGCTAACTGGTCGCAAGTTGAGATCATCAACATTAGCATCCAGACTGGCCAACTTCAATAGGGCGTTGGACAAGTCATTGAGCCGGTTTAATTGCTGGGAGAAAGTCGCCGGATCCGTCTTATCATTTTCCAAGGCAAAGAGCATGCCCGTAAGCGGCGTTTTAATCTGGTGGGCAATGTCTTCGATATTCTGACTCTGATCTTGGGAAAGTTGATGAACCTTTTCCTTTTCTTCGACGAGCTCAATAAATAACTTGTAGATATGGTCTTCCAACTGGGAGAAATCATCTTGCTTCATGGGGATCTGATAATCTTGCTGGTAGAGTTGGTCGATCAGGTCTGTCAGCTCTTGAATCCGTCGGCGCTGGCGGAACTTTAACCAGCAAACTACAATTAGAATACTTAGAAACCACACTATATAAATCATAGCTTCAACCTGTAGCCAATGCCGCGGACGGTTTCAATCAGATCCTTGGAGGTCTTGTCGCGGATCCGCTTAATGGTGGCGGTCAAGGTATTATCATTCACATAAGCTTGCCGGGCATCCCAGAACCGTGCTAGCAATTGGTCCCGAGTCAGAAGCTGGCCCCGGTGTCTGATAAAGTGGGCCAAAAGACGATATTCCAAAGCCGTCAAAGAAACCACCTGCCCCTGGTAGCAAATTATCCCCTGGTCTTCTTTAAGGACTAAATCGCTGTCCATTTCCATAGGTCCAAAGTCCCTCAAACAAGCCGCAATCCGAGCCCGCAGGATATTCAGATTAAAGGGTTTGGTGAGATAGTCCGACGCCCCTGCGTCAAGGGCCTTAGCGATAAAATCGACATCATTGACTACGGTGGTAATGATCACTTTTATATTATTCTGTAAAAAGAGCTCCAAAAGATCAAAACCGTTCCCATCAGGCAAATTCAAATCAAGGATAGCAAGGTCATAATCCCTGTCTGACCCTGCTCGTCCCTCTGCAAAATTCTTGGCCAAGTCCACCTGAAAGCCATGCTTAGTCAAAAAAGCCTTAATCTCTTGACCAATCATAGAATTATCTTCAACTAATAGCAGTGAATTCATGGCAAACCTCCTTCACTGATTGCCAACATGCATGGCCCACATAATGATCGATGAGCCATCTCTTTATCTTCACTATATCCTGATAAATACTGTGCTGCAAGTGACAGGTCAGCGCAAAAAAAGCCCCCCAGGAGCTTCTAAAATTTCTAAAATTGCTATGGCATCCAATCGTTAACTTTCATTTGAAAGTGACGATTTTTCTTCTGTTTATAAAGCTATAGCATAGCTTGACTCAAGCTGCTACTTACGGTGTGCCTAAGATTGCAAAAAAATAATAATTAAGCTATACTAAATTCGACAGGCTGCCGGTCGAATTTGATTTATAAGGAGGACTTATGACTAAGAAAGAAGACATTCTCAAAGTAGCTCGAAAGCTGTTTCAAGAGCAAGGCTTGAGTAAGACTTCCACCAATGATATCGCCCATGCTGTGGGAATTTCTCGGGGAACGCTCTATTACCACTTCGAATCCAAAGAAGCACTCATTAATGCCCTAGTCGATTGGATTAGCCAAGAAATTTTTCAAGTCGCTAGAGACCTATCAAAAAATACAGAATGGCCTCCTGAAGAGCGTTTTATTCGAGTGCTTACCAGCTTGAACGTGGAAACGAGTAAAGATGACGACTTATTAAAAAATTTGAATCACCCCGATAATCTTTTACTCCATGTCAAGGTCCAACAAGCCATGCTTCGGGAAATTCCTCCCATTCTAGCTGCTATAGTAGAAGACGGTAATAAAACAGGCGTCTTTCAGGCAGATTATCCCTTAGAAGCCATGGAAACCTTAGTTGCTTATGTCGTTTGTGTCATTGATGAAGACGAAGTTCAAGCAGATCCATTACTCGTTCAGCGTAAAATTCAAAGTCTTATTAAGCATACGGAACTCATGCTAGGAGCAAAGGAAGGCCTGTTTCAAAGCTATCTCAATTAGGAGGTGTATCGAATGCTAGCCCTGTTAAAGAACCGCAAATTTCTCATCTTTTTTCTAGCTAGCCTGATTGCGAGTATCTCTAGTGGGATGACGGCTTTTAGTCTAGGTGTCCATGTCTTTAAGCTCAGTCATTCTGCCTTTATCAAGTCACTCTTAACCCTATCAGCCTTCCTTCCTAACCTCTTATTGACTCCTCTAGCAGGAATCCTGGCAGATCGCTTGGACCGAGGCAAACTGATGATCGCTGGCGATGGTCTATCGATTATCGGTCTAGTGCTTATTTTGTACGGCTTGACCAGGTCTAAGTATGTGATTTCCTATCTCTTGCTGGGCGCTTTGATTTCAAGTAGTTTCGCCTCGTTAGTGGACCCTGCCTTTAAGGCGAGCATTAGTAATTTAGTGAGTCCTGATGACTATATACAGGCTAGCGGTCTCTTCCAACTGAGCGGAGCTGCTCGCTTTATTGTTTCTCCTATACTCGCAGTAGCTATTATTAGTCACTTTGGCCTTCCTCTTATCATTATTTTAGATATCCTAAGCCTGATAACCACAATGATGGCTTTGACCTATGTTGCCCGCGATTTAAAGAAACCTAGAAGCTTCACCTCTTCAAACTATCTGATTGATTTCCAACAGGGCTGGGCCTGTATTCAATCGCATCCACTGATTCGGCTCTTAGTTTTCTTTTCTCTAGTCTTGACTTTTATGATCGGGTCGATCCAAGAACTTGCAACCCCTCTCCTCCTTGCCTTTACGAGTAGCGATCGCCTAGGTCTTCTCCTCTCCCTTGCTTCTCTAGCACTCATTCTTTCTTCTCTTTATATAGGGATTAAAGGTTTTCAAACAGACAAACTCAGTCTTTTAACCCAATTAAGTGGCCTATGTGGTTTAGCCATGATTGGCTTTGGTCTAAGGGCCTGGCTTATTACCATGACACTAGCCGCTTTCTTATTTTTTGCATGTCTCCCTTTCTTAAATGCTATTTGCGATTATTATATCCGTGTCGAAGTCGATAATGACTTGCAAGGGCGAGTTTTCGGCCTCCTATCCAGTCTCTCTCAATTGGGCTATTTACTAGCCTATGCCCTAGCTGGTATCGCAGCTGATTTTGTCTTCGAACCTTTCCTTAGGCAAAATGGCAGACTCATTTCTATACTTAGACAAATTTTAGGACCTGGTGAAGGGCGGGGAATAGGACTTTACCTAGTGATGCTAGGGGTTTTATTGCTCTGTTTCAGCCTCTGGCTAGCGGTCCGTTTTGAGAAACTAGGAGGTAGACATCATGATTTACAAACTGATCCTTAATGATTTCAAGACCGACAAGTTGACCAACAGCATCGTTTTTCTCTTTATTAGCCTAGCAAGTTTCCTCTTATCTATTATTTTTATGGTTGCCACTGACTTAAACCAGTCCATTGATGACTTTATGGTAAAGAGTCAACCCCCTCATTTCATGCAGATGCACTTAGGTGACCTTAATAAGGAAAGACTAGCAGCCTTTGCCCTTGACAATAAGCAGGTGGTGAACTACCAAGTCTTGGATTTTTTGAATATTGATGTCAATGATATCCAAATTAACGGGGAAGAATTTCCCATTCAATCGCAAGACAACGGTTTTGTTTGCCAAAGCCCCCGTTTTGATTTTTTACTGGACCAAGCCAACCAAAGAGTATCTCCACAGACTGGAGAGGTCTATGTCCCCCTCGCCTACTTGCTTGACGGTGTAACAAAAAAGGGCGACCAGCTAACCGTGGCTGGTCGTAAATTCACCGTCCAAGGAGGAATCAGAGATGGGCAAATGGCCCCCATGCTAGCCTCCTCCAAGCGCTTTGTCATCCATCCAACTGACTTTCAAGGGATACAAGACCATGGAAAATTGGAATATTTAATTGAATTCCGCTTGAAGGATCCTAGTCAACTTCATGACTTTCAGGTAGATTTTCTCAAGCAAGGATTAGAAACGAATGGACCGACAATTACAGGGCCGATTATCAAACTGATCAACGCCTTAAGTGAAGGTATCCTGCTCGCCTTGCTGAGTCTCCTTGCCTTCTTAATTATATCGATAAGTCTCTTGTGCCTTCACTTTAGCCTAAGTGCCAAGTTGGAAGAAGATTTCCAAATGATAGGGATATTGAAAGCCCTTGGTATCCAGTCTAAGCGGATTAAGAGTTTATATGGCTATAAGTATCAACTGCTGGCTGGTCTGGCTGGGCTAGTTGGCTTGGTCGGATCCTTCCTAAGCAAACCTATTTTCCTAGAGGAGATTGCGCTCTTTTATGGCCTCTCTGACTCAAGGATGAGACCGATTTTAGCTGGTATCATTGGGGCTGGCATGGTCTTGGTTGTAGTAAGGGTATATGTCTCATTTATGCTTAGAAAGATCGATAGGATTTCTGCAGCCGATGCCCAGGCTATGGCTTATGCAAATACCACAAAGCGACTCTGTCCCAAAATGAAGCTGAGACAGAGCCCTCAAATAGCCACTAGCCTATTGATAGCCAGCAATAAAATACTGGGAAAGAAAAGATACTTCATCATCTATGCCTGCATCCTTATCTTCTTAAGCTTATCTATGGCACTTCCCTCAAGTCTGTATGCCAGTATAGCTTCCCAGGATTTTATTAATTATTTGGGGCTTAGTGATGTGGATGTCCTTGTTGAAGTGAAGAATCCCGACCAGGCTAAACTCTTGAAGCAATACTTAGCACACGATCCCCGGCCTAGGTCCTATCAAGTATTCGACCAGATAAATTATGACCTCCTACTTGATGGCAAGGCAGCTGGAAAATTGCAAACCAGACTTGGCGGATCCGATCATTTCCAAGGCTCCTATAGCCAAGGCCGCCCAGCTGTTGGCAAGCAGGAGATTAGTATTTCTTATTTAACTGCTGATGAATTAGATAAGGATGTTGGCGACAAGCTGACTCTTTCGATTCAAGGAAAAGCGAGAGACATGGTTATCACTGGCATTTATTCCGATATTAGTAATGGCGGGCGAACGGCCCGAGCACATTTCAAAGATTCCCAAAGTCCTAAGCTAGGCCAGCTCTTATTTATCAACTTACATGATCCTAAACTCGCTGAAAGCTTTGCTGGAGACTTGAAGGGTCAAGATCCAAATCTTGCTCTTTATCCAACCAAGGCTTATCAAGCAGAGTTTCTAGGACCTACTTTGACTAGAATACGGTCAGCTCGTCTAGGCAGTCTCGGGTTAAGCCTAGTTTTAGCTTGGTTTATTTCTTACTTATTTTTCAATATGCTAATTAGTCAAGATAGGGCGGAATTGATTGTTCAGAAAATACTCGGCCTCAGGCTTGGACAAATAAGAAAACCATACTTAGTCATGACTGTGATCATTTGCTCTCTAAGTCTAGGTTTGGCTTTTGTTTTGACCTACTTTATCGGTGGCTTCTTACTGGACATATTTATGCGTAGAATAGGAGTGGCCAACATGCCCTTTGACTTGGATTGGCTGAGAACCTTTCTCATTCATCCTGGCCTACTCATGCTTACCACCACCCTTTCTACTTGCCTTGCCAGTAGACAAATTAGTCGCTTACAAATGGCTGATTACCAGGAGGTATAAGATGAAAAGGATACTGACAGCTAAGGATATTAATAAGACTTTCGGAAGCGGTGAAAATAAGGTCCAGGCAGTCAATCAAGTCAGCTTAACGATTCAACAAGGCGAATTTGTCTCCATCATGGGCCCTTCAGGCTGCGGTAAATCCAGCCTCTTGCATTGCCTGTCCGCTATCGAGACGATCGATTCCGGCTCTTTAAACCTTCTGGATCAGGAGATTAATCAGTTAAGTGACGAAGAATTATCTGATTTTCGCAGGCAAAATTTAGGTTTTATCTTCCAAAGGCCCACCCTAGTGAAGAGCCTGGACCTTTTGGATAATATTATCTTCCCCAGTTTTGAGGATTTCAGCGGGGATAAAGCAGACCTCATTCAAGAGGCCAAGGCTTTAATGCGAAGACTTGGCCTAGAAGGCTTAGAAAACCGTAAAAGTCACCAAGTTTCTGGTGGCCAACTACAAAGAATCACCATATGTCGCGCACTGCTCCATCGTCCAGCTATTCTTTTTGCTGATGAGCCCACAGGCGCCTTAAATTCCCAGACCAGCGATGAAATATTGGACTTATTTAAGCAAGTCAATTTAGAACAGATGACAATTCTTATGGTCACTCATGATGCCAAGGTGGCCTCCCAAAGTCGTCGGGTCATTTTTATGAAGGACGGTTGCTTGGAAAAAGAATTAACTTTTCGTCAAGAAAGCTATGATGACCGCCTAGAACAAATTAGACAGGTCATGACTGAGCTGGGGGTATAACTACAATAAAATTTTGCCAGAATTACCCATCATTAATGCTGTTAAAATATGATCGCAAAAAGAGAGAGATACCTATGCCATCGTCATGACATAGCGCCCTCTCTCTTTTTAGTCCTAATTACTTATCCTTTTGATTAACGATTTTATCTGTATCATTCGCCAGCCAGAGCATATGAACAAGATGCCTGCAACCGCTAGCCAAGGCCAGATCATCGGGTCAAAGGGACGATAGGACCAATAAGTCCATTGCCACCACGATCGAAGAATACCAAAGTAGACCAAGATCCCTATGACAAGCATCACCAAAGCAACCAGCATGAGATAGATTGCCGGTCGCATGCGTCGTTTCAGATCCTTACCTAGGCCCTCGTTTTCGCTAAAGGCAGGGATTTCTTTTGGGCCCTTGCTTTCAATAATTAAAATTTCTTTATTAATCATCCCTGGATCGGTCGCAATTGTCGTTCTTCCTTGATTGTAGGGACGTAAACGAACATTGCCCCAACTAAGCTTGCCGATATTAAGTGGCGCAAAGAAAGTCTTATAACCTAGGTCATGGATGAAGTCACAATAATTAAGTCGTTCTCGATTAGTCATGTGACCAATGTATTGAACAGTATAATGAAAGTCCGTGTCAGCCGTTTTTTGGAATCTCTGTTGCACACCGCCACTTGAAAGTAAACGATAACCCTGGCCTGCCAGTTGGTTAAGGTAGTTTTGACGACCCTCAATAGGCTTTAAAAAGGCCCTATATTTAGTAACCATTAGGACTCACCTTCCTTTAAGTAGTCTTGACCTGCTTCCATTAATTGCCGCATGCGCTTGACTTCTAATTCAAGCAACTTGCGTCCTATTGGTGTGGTTTGATAAATTTTTCGCCGCTTTTTTTTATCGTGTTCCACCATATCGATCCAACCCTTTTTTGAAAGGTTATTGATTGCCCCATATAAAGTCCCTGGACCAAATACAAGGCGTCCTTGGGTGATGGCTTCGACTTCTTGCATGACCCCATAGCCATGATTGGGATGTACCATAGTTAACAAGACTAGAAAATGAGTTTCTGTTAAAGGAAGCTCATTCTCCAAATTTGTATCATCTGCCAAGTCATCACCTTCCTTCTAACCTCATTATATCGTATGACGTAGTACGCTTCAAGTAGTATAGAAGAATTAAAAAAGCCCCATATGTAGTGACCCCCAAAAGTTGGACTAAGAATTCAACTTTTGGGGGTTATTTTTATGTCTAAATATTCATTAGAATTTAAACTGAATTTAGTAGGAGACTATATTGCGAAAAAAGGAAGTTATCGAACCTTAGCTAATAAAGCAGGAATAGATCCTTCTATTTTACGAAGGTGGGTTAATAACTATTATGAATTTGGTGTAGATGGTTTAAAGAAAAGGCGGACTCAACAGGTTTATACTGTTGAATTCAAATTAAATGCGATAGAATTGTATGAAAGTACGGAAATGAGTTATCGCGAATTGGCCAATTCATTAAACATGAATAATCCAAGTCTAATCGCTAATTGGCGAAGAGCTTATCATGAAAGAGGACTTGATGGCCTTTCCGCGAGGAAAGGAAGGCCACCTAAAGTGTCTAAAAAGAAATCACAAATCAATCAAATAAAGGATAGCAGCGAAACCAATCAGTTAAGTGAAGCAAAAATAAAGGAACTTGAACAACGGATTACGGATTTAGAAATTGAGAACAAATTTTTAAAAGGATTGAGGAGACGTGTGGCTCAAAGAGTCAAGCGAGAAAAGAAGAAATAGTGACCGAAATCACACGTCTCCATGATGAAAAATATGCTTTAAAAGATATTCTTAGCGTTTTAAAGTTTCCTAAATCGACCTACTTTTATTGGAAAAATAAAGATGAGGAAATTGATAAGGATGCCGATTTAAAAGAGGAAATGAAAGACATCAGAGAAACCCATAAGGATTATGGTTATCGAAGAATGCGAGCTGAACTGCTTTCCCGTGGTTATAAGGTCAGTAAAAACAAAGTTCAACGCCTAATGAAAATTATGGGGATACAGGTCACTAGCTATACTAGAAAGACAAGAAAATATAATTCCTACAAAGGAACGATTGGAGAGATAGCGCCAAATCGTATCAACCGGCGGTTTGATTCGACCATTCCTTATCAAAAAATAACAACAGACACAACAGAATTTAAATACTACTATGCCGATGATTCTGGGAATTATCAAACTGGAAAACTCTATTTAGATCCTTACATGGATCTATTTAATCGAGAAATTATTTCTTTTAAGATAACACATCAGCCTAATGGACAAAGCATGTTGGAGGGGCTACAAGCTGCCATTGAAGCAAGTAAATTATGTCCATACAGAAGAACCTTTCATTCTGATCAGGGCTGGGCCTATCAAATGAAAAGTTACACCCGGCTCTTGAAGGATCACCGAATTTTTCAAAGTATGTCTCGTAAAGGAAATTGCTTAGATAATTCGCCAATGGAGAATTTCTTTAGTCTACTAAAACAAGAAGTCTACTATGGTCGGACTTATCATTCCTTTGAAGAATTAGCACAAGCGATTGAAGATTTTATAATCTATTACAATGGTGAAAGAATCAAAGAAAATTAGATTTTAGGAGTCCTATAGAATTTCGTCTTCATCACGCTTCTTTCGCCGCTTAATGATTACACATAAACTTTAAACTTATCAAGAGCCGCTACGCTCTTCCTCTTGACAAGTTTAAATTTCTGAGTAAATGTGTCGGCAAGAAATAAGCAAGAACTGTAAGCAACAAAAAAGAGCTGGCCAAAGGCCAACTCACTATATATAAAGTCCAACTTATTGGGGTCACCATACAACACCACAACAGGCTACAGGGCTTATCCCTCTCAGCTGTGCTTTTCGACCACTATGGGTATACGATTAATCAAAATAACCCCTGAATGATTTGAGGAATATATGTCTTAGGTCATTCCTCTACTCTACCTCTCTGAATAGAGAGTGCTGTACAGAAAAAGACCACTATGCATCCTAAAATAACTAATAGGGCTTGCCTCAAGTCCACCACTTGGCCATCCAAATCCTCACCTAATTTTGAAATATAGTATTGAGGAAAAAGATACTGCCATTTCTCTTGGAGACTGCCTGACTTTACCGTGAATAATACACCTGAGAGTAGCGTAGTCAGAACCGATAGCATGGTTCCAATTAAAAGGGCGCCTTGATTCTTCTTAGTGGCCGTAGATAGGGCCATAGAAAAATGAGCAGCAAATAATTCAAGGAGTAAAAGGTAGATATAAAAGCGCCCAGAGAGCTCAAGATCAAATACAGGGAATAGTACGGTACAAGCTAAGGCATTAATTGTGAATAGAATTAAATAATTAAATAGGATGTGCTGGGATAAATAGGAAAAGGTTGAAAGACCGGCTGAATAAATCCGTTTATCGATCCCCTGACGATCATCAAAATAAAAGCGATATAAAATTAAGGAAAGAATCATCGAGCTCATGGTTAACACACTGATAATAATTTTAAAGTGATTATCATTAGCCCTGAGTTCAGCCTCAACGGACTGCTGTCCCTCATTCAGCAACTGACTTAATTTTTCCTTTAGGCCCACATTTCTAACTGTCAGAATTTTATATTTTCCTTCTTCTTGACTAATGTAAGCATCGTAATCACCAGATATTAGATGGCTATAATAATTCCTTTCTTTTTCTATTTCTTCAATCGATAAGTGATCATTATTCATGGCTAACAAGGCTTCTGCGCTCTGATCGATACCAATATGTAACTTAGGAGGATCCATAGTAACGACAAAGGCACTGGCCGCAAGGGTGACAAAGACGAGTAAAAACGCTAAACAGAGATAGGATTTTTCTTTAAAAAAACGCTTGAAATGATTATTTAGAACGATATATTTCATTTTAATCACCAAAATCTTCCGGACGATAACTTAAGTGGATAATTATTAAAAAGATGAACGAAGCCAGCAACAAAGTGATAATAGTAGGGAAAAAATAGCTATCATTTTGATCATAGATTATGGCAAAGAAGCTCGTCATCACTTGCGAAATAGGAGAAAGCTTAGCCATTTTGGCAACATTTGCTCCAAAGATCGTCATAGGAAAGAACAAACCAGATAAAATAGCAAAAACATTAATCAGCAAGTTAAGAATTTTCGTCGCCAAATCTTCACTTTTTAACAAGAGACAAAAGGCCCCACCAAAAGTAATGGAAAAAATAACTAAGGCGAAGTCGAGCAATAAGATAGAAGTTACACTCGTCCCACCGTAGTTGACTAAGCCTATCCCATCAAATACTAAGATATCCATTGCCAAAATAGAATAAGAAAGCAAAATAGAAACAATTAGTTTTGAAAGATAAATTTGGTACTTAGGGACGGGTGCATAGATTATACGATAGTTGGCATACTTCACCTGGCTACCAAATAATAGCTCTGGCAAGATAATTACCGTGGCCATCGATAGGTAGATCAGCATGGTTACCCCATAATAATCATAAGCAGTCAGAATATCATCACTAAAACTGGAAGCAAATACAAAACCCGTTACTAAGATTAAAAGGATGGGATAGACTAAAAGATAAGTCATAATGGGTTTATTTTTCAATAAATTTACAATATCTTGTTTCATGATGGTTAACATGATAAATCCTCCATCGCTTTAATCCCTTAACTTCTTTCCAGTTAAGAGTAAGAAAATATCTTCCAAGTTTTTCTTTCTTGACTGAATACCTGTAATATTCACATGGGATTGGATGATAAGCTCCAATATCTCATTGAGTAAACTAGTGCCTGCCTCCATCATAATATTCAGTTGATAATCATCATCTTGACTAAGCTGAAGTATGTGGGGGAATTGACGGATTTGGTCTAGAAGTTCTAGGGGCAGAGGCTGGTCTAAGCTAAGCTGATAGTTGGTCTCACTGTAAGTTTCTAAAATAGCATCCAGCTGGTCATTTAACAAAACTTGGCCGCCGTCCATAATAATCACTCGGTCACAAATTTGTTGGACTTCCTCCATATAATGAGTCGTGTAGATAATCGTGGCGCCCTCATCCCTCAAAGACTTGATTGAATGAAGAATATGATTTCTGGACTGAGGGTCTATCCCCACAGTCGGCTCATCTAATATGATTAATTGAGGCTCATGGGCAATGGCACAGGCAATATTTAAGCGGCGCTTCATCCCTCCGGAAAAGGTTGAAGCCTTGTCGTCCTTTCGCTCTTCCAGCCCAACTTTTTTAAGGGCCTGGTCCACTTTCTCCTTCAGACCAGCCTTCTTTATGCCATATAAGGAAGCAAAGAATTTGACATTATCAAAAGCAGAAAGGTCCTCATAAATGGCCAATTCTTGGGGAACAATACCCAATTTTTTCTTTATTGCTTTGAGAGAGAGATTTTCATTATTAAAATAAACAATCTTTCCTTCGTCCGCTTTTAATAGGGTCGCTAACATGTTGATGGTAGTACTTTTTCCAGCACCATTGGGCCCCAAAAAGCCCAAAATTTCTCCTTTTCTTACGTTAAAAGTCAAATGATCTAAGGCTTTGCGCCCATTTTTATAGGTTTTTGATAAGTTGTCGACAGTTAGAATATACGCCATAGTCTTGTCCTCTATTCATTGAAACTCAGATCAAAAATAATCTTTACTACTTGCTCCAGATAGGCTTCTTGTTCTTCTTCCCCTTCAAATGTCGAAAAGACTGGGTAGGAATTTTGAATTAAATTCATGATTAATTTTGCTTTCACTACTGGCAATTTATCCTGATTTTCTGGATGGATGGCCAATAAAATATTAACAATAACGTCCTCCATGCGATGATTAAAATCCATCATCAATGCCTGAAAAACTTCATCTTTTCGCGAAAGGATCAGGATATCGCTATTCAAGAAGCGGTTTTCCCAGTTCTTATCCATGCCACTGATCAAAAATTCTTTAAACTTTAATTCCGACCGCAGATTATTCCCAGTAATGTCTGTTTTAAGCTTTTCCAATTGCGTTAAAGAATAATTAAAAAAATTTTTGATTAGGTCGATAAAAATATCTTCTTTGCTAGTGAAGTAGTTATAAAAAACGCCTACAGATACACCCGCAGCCTGGGTAATTTCCTTGGTTGTGATTGAAGTAATACTTCGCTCCCTCAAAAGCATATCAGAGGCTTGAATTAATTTTTCTTTATTATTATCTTTAGTCATCATGTCCTCCTTTTTAATTTTATTTATGAATTATAGTTCATATAAATCAGACATTAAAGTGTTAATATGAAATAAAGTTCATTTTTCCTGTTTACTTGGATCAATGGCTAAAGTATCTTTTTTGTTAAGCTATTCTTGCTTATCTAAAAGGCTATACTTATCATTCAAGGAGAAACCCTTTTTATTAATTTTTATCAAACAAAAAAGCCCCATCTATGGGGCTTTCTTCAACTTCATAAACCTCTACAAACCCTATCAGCTTTTCTTTTCAATCAACACAACAGCCTCAACATGCTGGGTATGAGGGAATTGGTCGACCAATTGGAATTTACTTATTTCATAGCCGAAGTCTCTCAGCCAGGCTAAGTCTTGAGCTAAGGTCTTCGGATTACAGGAGACATAGATTATCTTCTCCAAGCCTAAGCGCCCAATCCGACGCATTATTTTCCCACCGGCACCGTTACGGGGAGGATCGAGTAAGAGCAGGTCCGCTTGACCCCATTCCGCCTCAATTTCAGCCAAACCATGGCGGGCATCACGAGCAATAAAGTGTGCATTCTCGATGCCATTATCCCGAGCATTGCGTTTGGCTGATTCAATGGACTGTTCAACGATCTCAATACCAACCAAGGCCTTGGCCCGCTTAGCTAGAGGTAAGCTGAAGGTCCCTACCCCACAGAAAAGATCAATCACTAAGCTATCTTGATCGAGGTCGGCCCAGTCACAGGCTAAATCAATCATTCGTTGGGCTTGGACGGGATTAGGTTGGAAGAAGGTATCGAAATACAGCCGGTAATTGAAACCAGCCAACTCATCACAAATATAGTCTCGGCCAGCCAGGACTTCCACTTGGTCAGCCCCCATCCGGTCCGCAATGGCCGTATTTTTAATCCACATCAAACTCTTAATCTCAGGATAAGCCTGCATCCGCTGAATGAGATCTTCAATAACGCCTGGATCAAGCTTAGCCGCTTCTTCTTGGGCAAAAATGGCAACCATGACTTCCCCACTTTGGTGTCCTTGGCGCAAGAGTAATTGTCTGAGCAAACCTTGCTTCGACTGTTTTTCGTAACCTGCTAAGTTCCAGGCCTTTTGCCAGGCTTGAACTTCTTCTTTTAGGATCATGAAAATTTCTGGGGCCAGGATATTCTTTTGCCAATCAACAATCTGATACTGGTCCCCCTGGACGAAGAAACCCAAGTCGCCGTTAATAGAGAAGCTCAATTCGAGTTTATTGCGGTAGTGGTAAGGATCATCCATCCCCCATACCTCGCCCACTAGGCTGGGATCAAAGCCCTGGTCAGCCAAGAACCCCTGGGTGAGGGCGCGTTTATAAGCCAATTGGTCGGCATAGTTCATGTATTCTAGAGGAGCGCCACCAATTTGAGGACCATTTAATTCATAGCCTCCAATCCGACTAGGTGCCGGTTCAATAATCCGGTCATAGGTCCGCGTTGCACGTCTCCTTCCTCTGGCATTGGGTACAGTAACTAATAACTTATCCCCTGGTAGGGCTTTAGGAATCTGGAGCTTTAGCTTTCTACCCTTGCCCATCTCCGTATCAGGAAAACGATACTGAGCTAGGCCCAGCCCCTTCTCAGATAATCCCGTCACTTCAACTTCTAATTGTTCACTTGGATAACCTTGCTTCATCGGCAAATCCCCTCTATTACTTTATTTTGTATCAATCTGAAAAATTCATCCTGTTTAGTAAAGCATAATCTCAACCCGGGCGCAAGTGATTCTCTAAACGGTAGTCAGAGAAAATTTAATCCTGTAAAGCTCCTAGCCCGGAAATTAGGCATCAGATCCTGTACTTGTTATAATAAAGGTAAATAAGATTCTTAGAAAGGAAGTTCACCATGACTGCAATGACTGTTGATAATACCCTAGTTCTTGTCATCGATATTCAAGAAAAACTGGTTCCCGCAATGCATGATTCCGATACTTATCTGGCTAACCTGCAATTTCTTCTTGAAGGCTTGAACCACTTAGGCGTTAAGAAAGTGGTAACCGAACAATACCCTCAAGGTTTAGGCGCTACCCATCCTGACATCAAGAGCTATCTAACCGAGGCACCGGTTTACGCGAAGACCCGTTTCAATGCCTGCATTCCCGAAGTTCTCAACCACATCACCCCTGGCATTGAACATATGGTAATTATTGGGATGGAAACACCTATCTGTGTGGAACAAACCGCCCATCAATTATTAGAGGATTATCCTCAAGTGCAAGTAACTTTGGTTCGTGACGCAGTAACCGCTAGAAGTGCTCAAGAACACGAATGGGCCCTCAGCCAACTCCAAGCAGATGGCGCGACTCTCCTATCCAGTGAAAGCTTACTCTACCGTCTCCTAGAAGACGCCAAAAACCCGCACTTCAAAGCAATTTCTAACTTAGTCAAAGAGCGTCAAGCTTAATAAAGTATCCAGGTATTTGGAAATATTCTAGATAAACTCAAAAACAAAAGAGACACAGAAGTATATAGCCCTAACTACACGCTCTGTGTCTCTTTTTATGTGGAAAAGCTTCGCTAGTTTTATTCCATTAACTTTGTCCTAACAATGACAAAAATGACTAAACAAATTACATAATACCCCAGGGCCGGATAGAGAGCTAAGTTCTCTCTAAAAAGAAAACACAAGAGAGCAATCATAATATTGGATGCGATAGAAGGCAAGAGACCTTTAAAGTTTTCAATACCCGTGGCTATATCTTCCTTGCCATCCCTCCTTATACCTTTCTGGTAACTTTTCACCGGCTTGTTGAAAAAGAGTAAGAGAATATTTTCTGTTCCAAGAACACAAAGCAGCTGGACAAGCAGATATCCCTTGTCCACGATCGCTTGCGGATAAAAATTAAAGACTTCTACAAGGGTTAGCAAGAGAAAAACGATAAACAATAAAATAAATTCAAATAGAAGCGTGAAGAGATTCTTACTTATTGTGTAGTCAATAACTTGCCTAGGAGTGCTGAGATTAACTATTTCCTCATGAAAAAGTTCATCGGTGGTAATATACCGAAAGACACTTGAAGCTAAAAGAGTCAAGGCCAGAATGCTTAGCCAGTCCGGCAATTGCATGAAGGCAAAAGTAAACAAAAAGAGTAATCCAAAAAGAAAAGCATAAAGATCTATACTTCCATCTTTAAGAAAAACTTCTTGATTGTTAATTGGAAATAAGACATCATTAATCCTCCTTAAGGATCGATCCATCCGTCTATCTTCCCTGTCATTATAACAAAAAGAGCGACCTTCAGTTGAACGAGGTCGCTTGCCTATCCTAGTGAATACTCTTTTTATAGTAGACTCATCTATCTATCAAAAGGTCTTCGTAAAGCGTTTTTGGGTGCGATCGTGACGATAACCGATACTTTGGTAAAATTGGTGAGCGTCTAGACGATGGACCGCAGAATTTAAGCGGATGTAAAGGAGTTGATGGTTGATGGCATATTTTTCGATAAAGGTCATCAGCTCCCTACCGATGCCCTGGCCTTGGTAGTCAGGACTTACCGCAAGCCCGAGAATATTTAAGCCCGCTTCACTGTAGAGTCCTTCATAAATCTCAGCATGAACAAAAGCAACCGCTCTAGAAGAAACCTTGTCTTCATAAACAGCGATAATATGGTGATCATGATCTTGTGATAATTTCTTGATTTGTGATTGGACGAGATTCAGATCAGCATCGTAGCCGAGTGCTACTTGGCATAATTCCTGAATCGCTTTAGCATCAGTCTCTTGAATGGTTCTAATCATAGAGTCTCATCTCCTAGGAACAAAGGTTTAAAAGTGTCCAAGGAACCCTTAGAATACTTGCTGGACTAGCATTTTATTAAGCTAAATTATATACCTCTTGTAAGAAGTTTTAAAGCTGATTTAAAACTTCTTTTCACTAGCAAAGACCCTAGAGAATAAGCTGTTTGGATTAACTATCTTTAAAGCGGACCCCATTCTCCTTTAATTTATTAATTGTGCCCTTTCCGATCCCATTAATAGCTAGAACTTCTTTTTCCGTTTTTCTTTTAAAATCCTCGGCAGTTTCCAAGTCTTCTAAAAGTAAGGAACGAACATATTGGCTAGCAATATTAGTGAAAATCCCCTTACCTGATAATTTATCGGCTTGGAGATAGGACATGATATTTTTTTCTTTTTGCGCTTGCATATCGTCAAAATAATCAGGAATCAGTTCTCGTAAACTTTGTTTAAAATGCTGATAGAGGAGGCTAGACTGGGTAAAGAGTGGTAAGGTTTCATTTAAAGCGATAGCCAAAGACTGCTTAGAATTTGTACGATAGTCCTCTTCAGGCAAATTGACAAAGACCTTAAATTCATTAAATACTTCATCTTCAAAGAAATAAGCTATATCCGAATTGATGTCTTGTAAGTCTTTAATACGCTGCTTGGCCTGCTTAAAATCCCTTGCTAAGATAAGGCTGGTGGCCATGTAGACAAGCATTTGATCATCATGGCGATAACTGGAATCTCTTTTGAACAACGCCTTGGCCTGCTTATGTTGAAAAGAATTGACGTAAATCGCCATAAGCTTATAGCGAATTCCCATATTGTCATTGGGATTATAACGCAGGATATGCTTAGCTATTTTTTCAGCTTTCTCCATGAACAAACCCTCCTTGTATAAATCTAACAAGGTATTTTCTACACGGAAATAAGGCCGATTTTCTACAGCAAAATAGCCAGACTCTTTGATTTCCCTGCGATGAGACTTGAAGTAGTCATCTGCCTTGGTTTGAAGCTTTGATATCGCTTCAAAATCTGGAAAATGACTAAGTACCCAAGCACAATAAATATCTAGGTTATCAGAATCTAAGGCATAAGCCTCTTCAATTAAGGCCGCTAAGGCCGCTTGTTGACTTGGATCCTCTGTATACATAGCCGTTTCAAATAAATCCATCGCTCTATTGGAACTATTCTCCTCATCAAAAGACAATAAACCCGCATTATGCAAGCTTATAGCATGAGTAATGGCTGCTTCACCATCCTCAAACTCTCCACTATGCTGGTCGAGAAATTTTTGGATATTTTTAAAAATATGTTCATTTTCGAAAGACATGTCTTCACCTTCCCTAGCCTTATTAGTCAGCCCCTTTCTCCTTGTCTAATTATAGGATGTCTAGTTTATCTTATCCTATGTCAAATACGAGTGTAAGAGCCCTTCCTTGTAATCCATACACATTCAGTATATAGCTTATCAGCTTCTTAATCGAATAGTAAAGCCACAATAATTTTTGTCTTGGGACAATAGTGAACTAAGGCAGTCATAATTCCTTCACGACTCATTTTCTCTTCCATAGCCCTATAGGTGAAATAGTCGACCTCAAACACCATACCTATACTAGTCTCAAAGAGATAATAATCCCCGCCATGAGGCAGACTCCGTTCCACACATCTAAGACCAGTGACTTGAAAGGACTGTACCAGGCTGCCATGTATGAGGTCATAAAATAGCTTGTAGGCTTCACAAGCTCCCCAAAAGACTAAACCTAGACCAATAATTCCACTAGCCCAGAAGAATAGCGAGCTGATCACGGGCCTTTCTTTTAGAATCAAAGCCAGGGGAAGCAGACTCGTCATCAGTAAACCAAGTGTCCATAAACCCTGTAAAAAGAATTGGTAGATAATATTTCTCGGCTTAAAGCTAACAAGCACCGCATAGACAGCCAAGCAAACGATCCCAGTGAATCCCATATAAGCAATAATATTCATTTCTTTTTCCTTTTCTGCTAACTATTCGGATATTCCAAACTGTTGGCTCTCTATAACTTATTTCATCTTACCTTTTTCTTTTAATCGCTTAATCTTATTTTGGACTTCTCTAATTTCCTCTAGACCTACACTTTTATCGGCAATCATCTGATTTAGCCGAAATTCTAGGCGGCTAATCTCTTTTTCTCGCTTATCCTGATTGTCTTTCTGGTAAGAAGGACTTAGCAGCTTCTTATGCTTAATGACATATTGCTTGTCCGCACAATGATTGACAAATTCCTGGTCGTGGGAAACCAGTAGGATAGCAGCAGGATGACTTCTGATAAAGTGCTCGACACTTTCAAGGGTTTGAATATCTAAATAATTAGTCGGTTCGTCTAGTAGCAAGAGATGGTAGTCTCCTAGTAATAATTTAGCGAAAGCCAAGCGGACGCGCTCGCCTCCCGATAGGCCCTTAACCTTATCACTCAGTTTATTTTCTTTGAAACCTAGAGACCCTAGAACCTGATGAATCAAGCCATTCGACTGTAAACTGTCTTCACTAACATTTTCTAGAATGCTTTTATTCAAATGGAGCTGATCAAAATTTTGCCTAAAATAGCCTATATTTAAATTTTCCCTGTAATAGCCGGAGAGCTGGTGATGGAATAACTGACCTAGAAAGGTAGTTTTTCCTGCTTGGTTGGGTCCCTGGATAGCAACTTTATCTCCTGCTTGCAATTTAAATTCTGGAAAGGTAAATAATAAGCGTTCACCAACATGAACTTGACCCGCCTCTAAGCCTAGCAAGCTTTGCCCAGCTTTGACTGCTAAATTACCAACAGCTTTAAAGCGATACTGCCGTTCTTTCTTGGGACGTGCGACTGGGTCAAGCTGGTCAATTCTTCTTTTTAAAGCCTTAGCTGACCTGGCTAAACCTTTCTGCTGACCATCATATTTCCCCGCGTATCCACTTACCTTATAATCTGAGCGAGAAAGGTTCTTTTTCTTCTTTTTAAAATTTTGCGCCCGCAAATTTCTTTCTTGGATCTCTTCCTCTAATTGATGAACTTTCTTTTGATAATTTTTATAAGCGACTTCCTGTCCTTGAATTGCCTTTGTCTTGGCTCTTTGATAATCATCATAGTTGCCTACATACTTAGTCACTTTCCCTTGGTCGAGCTCCCAAATTTGATCCACTACTTGATTTAATAAGTGACGATCATGAGAAACCATCAGGACAGTGCCCGAATATTTTTCCAAAGTTTGGGTTAACCAATCAATATTTTCAACATCTAAATTTGAAGTTGGTTCATCGAGAATGAGGAGTGCTGCCCTTTTGTTGAAGGCTTCCTCCAGCATTCTTTTCTCTTGCTCTCCCCCAGACTCTATAGTCGTTTTTTTGAGTTGAGGAAGATAAGCATAGCTCTGATGAATAATAATTTGACCTATATACTCCTGGTCTAGTCCCGCCAGCATGCCTAATAAGGTTGATTTTCCCACGCCATTCTTGCCGATAAGGCCGATTTTATCTCCCTGATTAGCTATTAACTGGTCAATTTGAAATAATTGACGATCTGCAATCATCTTCGAAACATGTAATAATTTTATTACTTCCATATTTAGCTCTCCTATAAGTTCAGTGCTACCATCAGCGATCAATCTGAGCTAAAAATGGGTACACAAAAAGACATGATAATAAACCAAGTGTCTGAGTGCATACTTATCCCCTTAAATGATGGGAAAAATATTAGCTCAGATGCTTAGATTAAAATTACCATGTCTTTTTTACCTCGGATTTCTTAAGTTAATTTTATTATAGCAAATTTTTTCAGCCAGGTATAGTTATCACTCATGGTCGTCTTAGGCATTTTTGATATTTCTTCTCTTCTCGATTCAATCCAAATATTGTCTCAACCAGTCTTGGTAGACTAATAAATTGTCAGGGATATCTTCATTTAAAAGCCTTAGGCGGTCAATTTCATCATCAAGCTGGCTTAAAATGACTCTTATTAGTTTCACAGGTGCAAAAAGGTGAAGGGCAACCGCTGCTTGCTGGCCCTGTCGATTAGTGATAATGAGCTGGTCATATTTTATCTGGTAAGTGAGTATTTCTTCATAATAAATGAGAACCTGCTTACCAATGGTTTTCACCAGGAATTTTTCATCATCTTCCGCATATAAATAATGCCTGTCCACCATGTATAAGTAAATTCCTGTTATCCAAAAGACTGAGGATAGGACTGAAAAGATAATGAAGGCTAGCTTATCGACCTCTTGTTCAGCAAAAGTTAAAAGACCTGTCATGATGAGCAGGATCACCGCCAAGCCCATTAAAAAGTAGGCAATAATCAGGATTCTTTTTGGGGCTTTTTGGATGATAGGTTCTTGAGTAGTCGTCTCAGCTGCTTGGATTTGTTTCTTTCGCTGCTTAGCCCGCCAATTCATAAAGATCCCTAGCAAAGAAGCGACTAAGAAAGTAGTTTGCTGGATGATAAAGATACTTTTCAAGGTATTTCCTCCCTGGACCAAAAAAACATTTACTTCTCTTCTGATCACTTTTTTATTGTACAAGCGTCATGGTAATCACCAGTTTAGTTTTTGGATAGTAGTCAATCAGGTAGGCAAGCTCAGACTTATAAAGTGAAAAATTTTCGCCTTCTAACCAAAGAAAAACATTTTTGACAGTCTGATACTGAGACCTATCCACCCGCAAATTTATTCCCTCCACGGTCTCCAAACGATAGGTGGTTGCTTGGAGGTTGATATGGGATTCTCTTACCGCCCGCTTTACATGAAAAATCTGTTTTTGGGAACCTTGGACTTGGTCATCGATTAGGCGATACAATCCCCAGCTACCACAAATAATAAGGATAAGCATACAGAGACCTAAAAACCAAAATTTCCAATCTTTGTAGCTAAAGTCACCCATTAAGATCAGATTTAAGACCAGGAAACCTATAAAAAGCAAGCCAGCTTGGTCTATCCATTCTACAAATAACTTAAATTTTTTACTTGCTGACTGCCGACTTTTCAAGCCATTAGCCAACAGTAGAAAAAGTACTCCCAAGATTCCTATTACCCCTAAGAACAGACTCATCTCTCCCACCTATTCACCAGTCAAAATCGCCTTCTTATATTCTGCCAAAAACTTTATTTATCACTATTAAAATCTTATTCTTATCTCTTATAAATTTGTTTCATATTTTATCACAGTTTAAAACTTAAAGCCTTTATATAAGAAACCATCTTTTTAACAGTTAAGTAAACATTTAACACTTAATAAGCTCGTGTTAATGTGAGAGGGGAAGTCGCCAACAGAAAAAAGCTCCAATCCTGGAGCCTTTCTAACATTTTCGTTTATCACTTTAAAATTAAGGTGTCTAAATTCATAGCTTATTTAATTTTTTGAAAGCTCACTTGCCAATCGGGGCCGTAACCTACCTTATAGGCTTGGGCAAAGCTGTTTTGATTGAGAGCCACGGCCAAGTTCTTAAGTGAATTGCAGTAAATAAGCGCTCGGCTTTGCGGAACCGATTGGAAGGATTGGACCACGGGAACCACGTCATCATAGACAGTCTGCCCTTGGTGATGAATCTGAAGATGCAATTGGTCTCCTGTTTTGACTTCTAATTCCTGTAAATAATCATAGGGAATATTGGTCCATAAAGAGCCAAAGCGTTCATCGTGGATAGCAATGTGACCACTGAGAAGACCTTGCTCACGATTTATTTGGTAATCAGCAATATCAAAGAGCGTTAACTCACTCATAGTGACTTCTTCGCCCACCTCACTTAGCGGCAGTTGCCCACTCGATAAGCGTGCAGCAGTATAAGCATATAAATCACGACCATAGAAAGTATAGGATTGATTGGTTGAAGGTAACAGGTTCTTCTCCTTATCAATTTCCCAAACAGCCCGGATGCCCACATATTTAGCTAGGAAAGAGAGTGTCCCATTATTAGGGGTGACAATATAGTGACCACTATCTAATAAAGCGATCACTGACTTTTGCTTGTAGCCCACGCCAGGGTCCACAATCGAGACAAAAATCGTCCCCTGAGGCCAGTAGGAATAGGTCTGATAAAGCCGGTAACCAGCCAAATAAATATCATAAGGGGGAATGTTATGGGTTAAGTGATGGATACTGAGACTCTCATCAACCGTCACTACCACCCCTGTCATGGCCGATACCGCTCCATCATTAAGTCCAAAGTCACTTTGAAAGACTAATTGCTGACGAAAAGCCGGTACTTTACTAAAATCGATACCCATATCTATTCCTCCTCACTCAATACTACTTCGACACTAACCCCAACCCCATAAGGCAGGTCGTATTTAGAAATAAAACTGCCCTGGTTAATAGCTAGACTCAAGTTGCCAAATTCATTCTGATAAATAGTTAATTCCCCTAAGCTCACCTCGCCAAAGGTCTTATGGATTTGAATCGCTTCATCGAAGACGACTGCTCCACTCGCTGAACCCACAATGACTCTAACTGACTTCCCGGCTTGGTCTTTTAACCAGGCAAAGGGAATATTGGTCCAATAATTACCAAAGTTAGGGTCAATAATCTCACCCATTCCCGTCAAGTGGTCCTTGGTTTTTTCCGGATCGATCAAGTCAAAAGTAACAATCTCATCTACCGGGTATTCATGGCCAAAATCTTCAAAGGCCACTTGTCCACTAGCTAGCCGAGCCACACAATAGGCAAAGACATCACGGCCATGAAAGACCGATATTTCCTCCGTCCCCTGGTCTTTGAGGCGGTGGCAGTCAATATCAATCTCAACCACCCTTTCAATCCCAAAGTGTTCGGCAACATGGGTCAGGCTCCCGTTATCGGGGCTCACAATGGTGTAGCCGTTTTTGGTCTGGGCAAACAAGCCCGCCGACTGGTCCCCACGCCAGGATCAACGACTGAAACGAAAATGGTTCCCTTAGGCCAGAATTGCATGGGTTGGTAAAGTCGGAAAGAACCGCTCCAGATATCATAGTTGGGAATCTCATGGGTCCCTGTAATAATTTCTAAGTCACGGTCGACTGACTTGACCACCCCATACATGGCGCTGACAGCAGCCTCCTTGTAGGTAAAATCGGTCTGAAATACTAATATAGGTTTCACTATGTTAATGGTCTCCCTTCTCTAGATGGATCAAATAGCTAGGAATAATGAATAAAACTTGCAATCCCTATCTAAATAACCCACAATTCATGCACTCTTCCAGTAAGTCGTAACCACATATAAATAACAAAGATTCCCCCTTGCACCATGGCTAAGAGGCGCATCTGTTTATCATGGTCACCAGGCTCAAGGTCTCCATAGTAAGTCCGTTTTTTCCCTTGGCCATAGCCTCTCAGATCCATGGCACTGGAAATGGTTTCGACCTGGTCAAAAGAGACAATAATTAAGGGCAAGAGAATAGCAGTATTGGCCTTGAGCCGTTTGAAGACGCTGGCCCGCTTAGGATTGAGCTCCAAGCCCCGCATCTGCATGGATTCCTTAATGGCGGTAAAATCACGAAAGATATCCGGCATATATCTCAGCCCCAAGGAGAACATGGTGCCAATTTGGTAAGGAACCCCCATGGCATACAAACCACTGGCTAACTGGGTGGGGGTAATGGTTAAGATAAAGCAGAGACTGATAATCAAACTGCCGATCATCTTCATAATTCTGGCTAAAAAGTAAATTAAGGTCTCATAGGTGATGACAAAGTAATCATTAAAGCGATATAAAACCGTTATTTGTCCCGCCAGATCGGTCCCGGTTAAGGGATTAGCCAGATAGTAAAGCAAGACATTAATCAGGTTCATGATTAACATAAAGCGAAAGATAAACTTCAACGCCCGACTTTCCCGGTAAACCTGCTTAAAGATCCAGGAGTGGATAAGAAAGAGGGGAAGGATAATCCGCAAATCGAAAGACACCATCATTAAGGCTAGCGCAGTAACAAAAACCCATAACTTGGTTGACCCCGCTAGGCGATCAAAGTAGCCATCGCCAATATCATAACGGATAATCAATTGCTCATGCATCTACTTTCCCTCCCTTTCGCTTTTAATAAAAGCCTGAACAAAATCAGCTACCGGTAAATTCAAGCGCTTGGCAAAGTCAAAAATGGATGTCTTCTTCAAGGACGCCCGCTGAACCAGTTGGTCATCAGCTAAAATGTCAAAAATCGGTCGGTCAGCAATTAAGTGGCCGTCTTCAATGACCAAGCCCCGGTCGGTGTATTCCAAGGCGAGGTGCATATCATGGGTGATGAAGATCATGGTCATTTGATAGGTCTGGTTCAAGTCATCAATAAATTCCATGACTTCCCGGTAATGGGCATAATCCGATCCAGCAGTTGGCTCGTCGAGAATAATACAAGTGGGTTCCAAGGCAAGCACGATGGCTACCGATAAGCGTTTTTTCTGTCCGTAACTTAGGGCTGAAATTGGCCAGTTCCGCTTTGGATAAAGGCCGGTAACTTGGAGGACTTGCTGGACCCGATCTTCAATTTCATCCTTATCGACTTGCCGGTATTCCAATCCCAAGGCAATCTCCCGGTAGACTGAATCCGTCACCAGCATTTGATTAGGATTTTGCATGACATAGCCAATCAGTTGGGCAATTTCTTGGATAGTAACCGGGTTACCTAGGCGATCAATACTCCCCAACTGCGGCTTTAAGACACCCGTTAAGAGCTTGGCCAAGGTGGATTTTCCTGACCCATTCTCACCCACAATGGCGATACGTTCTCCTCGTTTAATGGTTAGTTCTGGGATTTGAATAAGCGGCTGCTCGGGATCATAGCCAAAGCTCAAGTCCTCTAAATGAACAATGACTTGGTCAGAATCACTTTGCGAATTTTGACCACTTGCCTCAGCTTCTTTAAAAGCAGAGCCCTCATCATTCCGCCAAGGCTGTTTTCCTTGATAGGGAGCGAGGTCGATGGTCTCTAACTGAGTCAAGCCTTCCTTTTGCTTCAAGCCCCCGTACATATTCTTCAAGGCACTAATATAAAGGGGCTCGCGAATCCCATATTGAATCAAGAGATCAGAAGTAATCAGTTCATCCGGCGTCATCACAGTCACAATCCGTCCTTGGTCTAATAAAACCACCCGATCAATAGGCCGGTGGAGGACATCTTCAAAGCGGTGTTCGATGATGATCACGGTCTTGCCATCCTGCTTATTTAAAGAATCAATGAGTTCAACCATAGATAGTCCCATCTGGGGGTCTAAGGCTGCTAGGGGTTCATCGAAGAGTAAAATTTGGTTCTTTTCCCCTAGAATACCTGCCACAGAGACTTTTTGTTTCTGACCGCCGGACAGGGAATAGGGTAGCGACCGTAACTGGTCAACCACCCCAGCCCGCCGAGCGACCTTGTCAACGAAAGCCCTCATCACAGACCTGGGCGTATTACGGTTTTCCAAAGCAAAGGCAATATCCTCAGCCACATTGATGCCAACAAATTGGGCATCGCTATCCTGCAAGACCGAACCAACCTCTTGGGACAAATCGAAAACCGATGAAGATCCCACCGCGTGCCCAGCAACAGTGGCCGTCCCAGTGATGGTCCCTTCAAACTGGTTAGGAATCAGTCCATTGATGCACTGTCCCAGGGTGGATTTTCCGCTCCCACTGGCGCCTAAAATCAGAATCTTTTCGCCTGGATAAATGTCCAAGTTAATGTCTTTAAGTGCTGGTTCTTGCGCGGAAGCGTAGGTAAAAGAAAAATCTTTAAATTGAATAATTGGTGAAAGACTATTTTGCTGCATTAGTCTTCATCTACCAAGTTTGCTGTCCCCCGATAACGTTTAGCCAGCGTAAAGAGCAAGGGAATGCCAACGACAAGGACAACGATGGCATTGGTTAGAACCGCCACTTGGGCCTGGGTGATGGTAATGGCCAATTCACCCCCGTAGAAAACCTGAGTCAAGAGCGGTGTGATCAAACCAAAGGAAAGTTCTAAGCCAACCACCGATACCAAGGCATAAATCACCGCGTGTTTAGCCGTAAAGATCCCCCGTCGAATATCGGCACCGTAAAGCGGTAAGGCACCGATAAAGAAACAAGCAAACATATTGCCCACGGTCCAATCCAGCCAGAAACCACTTCCGCCTAAAGCATCCGCGAAGACGTTCCCGATCAAACCAACTAAGGCCGCTTGTACCGGTCCGAAGAGGGCCCCAACCACAATAGGGACAATGTAAGCTGTTGATAACTTGGTATTGGTAAAAACAGGAATCCCTCCGTAAGTCATCAAAATCCCAAATAAGGCTGCTCCAATAGCGACTGCAACAATGTTTCGTGTGCTAAAATGTTTATTCATCATTTTTCCTCCTTTACTTAAATCAAATAGCATTAACATTTAAGTTCTTTGTGATTAAGTTATTCTATCATAGCACTTTTGAAAGTGAATTATCATTTACCGATCAAGCGTGCACATTCAACAAAAGATAATTAATTATTGTAAAACTTTTAATTTTTTCGTTTAATGATTAACGCTTTGAATTTCAATCCACTAAAAAAGCCCCCTCACAGGAGCTTCTCTCTACACTTAAATTATACACAAAGTATATTTCGAAACCTCATCCCTTACTTTCACAAAAATCCTACTCCTATAATTTATCCTTCAATGAATTATCTGCTTCCAGCAATTTCTTATAGTAGGCATCATACTGCGGGCTAAACTTCCTTATTAAAGGAATCGCCTTTTCATAATAATGATTGTCCTCCATATAATTTTTAATTTTTTCATTCATTGAGTATAAGGGACTGCTTTTAAAATCATCACTTTCTTTAAAATTTAGATAGGCCTTGACAGACTCTTTGTTACTCTCAAACCATTCGTTAGGCGCTTCAACCGCAGCCTGCTTGCTATTATTCACTTTATCTAACATAGATAGATCTATGTCTGAAGCGATTTTTTCAATCCAGTCTTTTTCTTCTTCGGAAAATTTAATCATGGGCAAGGAGTCTAAATAATCAATATATTCTTCAAAAGCAGCTGCATTTTGCTGTTTAACTGGCTCATTCAAAAAAGGTTGATATGCATAAAAGAAGGCCTGACCAAAGTAACCTGGAAAAATCAATTGCAAGCGTTCATACATGGTGTCATATTTTTTAATCGAAGATATTTCCTGTTCAATTTCTTGAATAGATTCTCCAGCGATTAGCCTTTGCAGCAACTGATGTTTGCGATGATCTAACTCGCTTTTTATTTGTTTTTCACGAAGGATAGTCGCAAGCTGCTTCTCATTATTCAGGATTTCTTCAACTTCATTCAGACTTAAATCTAACTTTCTTAATGTAGCAATCTTATGTAGTTTATCAACATCCAATTCACTATAGCTACGGTAGCCATTTTCTTCCCTATGGGGTGCAATTAGACCTTTTTCTTCATAGTATTCGATTGCCTTCCGTGTTAATCCAGTTTGCTTTTGCACTTCACCGCGTAACATATGACTCCCTCCTTCAATCTAAAGATATCACGGAGCCTCAGGGACAGGTCAAGAATTATCTTCAACATCTTCAATTAATATTAAATTTGAAGAACTTATTCCATCATCTTCCTCACATTTCTTCTCTGAAAAGCAAAAAGCGATGTCCTTAAAAAGTCTCAACTTCTCAAGAACCTCGTTATTATGCTATTTATAACAACTTTATTCATCCATCCTCATATGTGGTGTGGCTAATTTTTTGCAATCAAAAGACCCGACTTAGCCCTCTTTAATATAAGAGGCCTGTCGGGTTTATTTTATCTATACTTGTTAACGTATTCTTAGACTTGTACTTATTGTTTTTTCATTAATTGTTCTATATTTTTATTTAGCCTATCAAGTTGTCTCATGATGATATAATTTTGGACAACCAAAGCACTTAAGCCACTAGAAGATGCTTCATTTGAGTGGTTCAATAGTACCTCCAAATCATCCTGATTAAGGCCTTCCAGATTAAAATCTTCTACAATTTCTTCATATTTCTCTTCATCTTTTTTATCAAATAGTGACATATACAACTATCCTCCTTTTTTTACTATATCAAAGAGCTAAATTTTTTAAAAGTATACACTAGTAGAGCTTATTACAGTCTTTGAAAGAGCTTAGCATCCTTCTTTTTAGTCGACTTCTTGGGAATTTTTGACATGGGGTCTGTTTATTAATTTCTCTTCACTTAGGCCTGTGACATTGATACTACCCACTCAGTGGTTCACTATTCCCACATCATTCCGTCATTAGTTCCGCGTCAGACCCACGACCGCTTCCACATGGTGGGTTTGTGGGAACATATCGACGGGTTGAACCTTACCTAGTTGATAACCCTGGTCGACAAATTTGGCCAAATCACGGGCTAGAGTGGCTGGATTACAGGAAACGTATACAATTTTTGGTGGTTGGACCTCTAAGACAGACTGGATAAAGTCTTCTGCAAGACCCTTGCGTGGTGGGTCAACCACAACGACATCGGGTTTGAGTCCCGCTTGGACCCAGTCTTGGATGACTTCTTCTGCTTTTCCAGCTTGGAAGGTCACATTATCCAGTCCATTGAGCTGAGCGTTTTCGCGGGCTTGGTTAATGGCATCAGGAACAACTTCGACCCCATAAACCTCTTTAGCGGCTTGGGCTAGGCAAAGTGAAATGGTCCCAATCCCACAATAAGCATCCACCACTACTTCATCGCCCTTGAGGTCAGCAGCTTCCAGGGCTTGATGGTAGAGTTTTTCCGCTTGGCTGGTGTTGACCTGGAAGAAGGACTTGGAGGAAATCCGGAAGGTTAGGTCAAACATGCGGTCTTCATAAAGGTCCTCGCCATAGACCACCCGTTGGTCTTGGCCCATGATAACATTGGTATTTTTCTGGTTAGAATTAATCACAATAGAAACTAGGTCAGGAAGTTCGTCTTTGAGTGTTGCGACGATTTTCTCTTCTTCAGGAAGCTTTTTCCCATTAATCACAATCACCAACATGACTTGGCCAGTATAGTAACCCTGGCGAACGATCAGGTGGCGGAGTAAGCCTTGGTGGCTGTCTTCATCATAGGCAGAAATGGGATACTGGTTAAGGATAGCCAGCACTTTTTGTAAGGTTTCATCAATCCCTGGCAGCTGAATTTGATAATCGGTCATGGGAACCAACTTATGCGACCCCTTGCGGTAAAAGCCAGTATAGAGCTTGCCATCCGCTTGACCAATGGGAATTTGGGCCTTATTGCGGTAGTGCCAAGGCTCTTCCATGCCAATGGTTTCTAAGACTTGTGTTTTCTCCAGCAGGCCTTGTTTTTGTAAGCTGTTGACCACCTGTTGGCGTTTAAAGGCCAGCTGGGCCGGATAAGCCATATGTTGCAGAGGCATAGTCCCAGTTCTTAGGCCATTCTCATCACGGAGAGGCACACGACTGTCCGCATCATTATAGCGTTTGAGAACAATCGCAAAGGCAAATTTTTTCAGGACTTTAACCACCTTGACCTGGCAGTCTTCCCCCACTAGGGCATTTTGAATAAATAGGGGGTAGCGGTCGATCTTAGCCACACCCATGCCTTCATAAGTCAGGTCAGTGATGGTGACATCGAGTATCTGGTTCTTTTTAACTGGCGCTTGCCATTTTTTCTTTGCCATATTGACATCCTCTCTCTTTGGTCCTTTATATTATAGCATGGCAAGGAAAGACTTTTCTCCTTTGACAGACATTCCCAAGACTAGCTAAGCGAGCACTTCTTTATACATTTTCTAGCCTTTGTTTTATCCTTATTTAAAAGTCCCAAATGATTTTAGACTAGAAAAGGAGTCTTCACTTGTCCATCACTATCCGCCATCGTTGGCTAGGCACCATTCCCTTATTGGAATGTGTCCCCGAAGACCTAGTTCATAAGACTTTACCTTTAATCATTTACTACCACGGTTGGCGGTCGCACAAGGAATTAAACCTTACCGCTGCCCGCAGATTGGCTCGACTGGGTTGCCGAGTCATTGTGCCCGATGCCGCTAACCATGGTGAGCGCCAAGTGCCTGTTCAAGGTATTCCTTCCCAGACTTTCTGGCAAAGTATCCAGAGCAATCTCTTCGAATTTTCCTATATTGTCGACTTCTTTCAAAGACGCCAGCTAGCTAGTGACCAGGTGGCGGTTGCCGGGGTATCTATGGGTGGGATGACCATCTTTGCCCTCTTGACCCAGCACCCCAATATCCAAGCAGCGGCCGCCTTAATGGGAACTCCCCAACCCCTGGCCTATGCTGAACGTCTTTACCAACACGCCAAAGCCGCCCAGCGTTTTATGCCAGATGATTATTTCAAGCTCATCGCTTGGCTAGAAAACTATGACCTGTCTAGACACAGTGAGCGCTTAGGCCAACGTCCCTTATTTATCTGGCACGGCCGCCAAGACCAGCGCGTCCCCTTTGACCAGACGGAAGCCTTTGTTAAAGAGAACCCCGCTGCCCATATTCATTTTCTAGCGGAAGATGCCGGTCACCTGGTCGATATCGATACGACTAAGGCCATGGTCAATTTCTTCGACCAGCACTTTATTCGAAAAGACCCATCCACCATTCACACTTGATCAGATCAAACTGTTATGTCTCTGCCCTGATGCATGTTACTATGAAGTCAAATTCAAGCAGTCTGACAAAATAGAGAAAGGAAAGATTCAATGAAAACCTATAAGTTATCTAATAGTGTTGAAATTCCTGCCATCGGTTTTGGTACCTGGAAATTGGAAGAAGGCGACATGGTGGTCAATGCCGTCAGCTATGCCTTGGAAGTGGGTTACCGCCATATCGATACTGCCCAATACTACGGCAATGAACATGGGGTGGGCCAAGCCATCAAAAAGAGTCCCGTGCCCCGGGAAGACATCTTCTTAACCACAAAAGTTTGGAACGATAAGGTCGGTTACGAAGATACCCTGGCCTCCTTTGAAGAATCCTTAGAAAAATTAGGCACAGACTATGTCGACCTGCTCCTCATCCACTGGCCTAATCCCAAACCTTATCGAGAAGAACCCGGCTATAAAGAACGGAACGCCGAAGTCTGGCGGGCTCTAGAAACTATCTATGAAAAAGGCCAAGCCAAGGCCATTGGGCTCTCTAACTTCCTCCCTTACCACCTGGACGCCCTCTTAGAATCCGCTAAGGTCATTCCTATGGTTAACCAAATTAAGTTAACCCCAGGTCTGGTTCAAGAAGATATCGTCAACTATTGCAAGAAACATAATATTCTCCTAGAAGGTTACAGCCCGCTTGGGTCAGGAGAGATCTTCGACAATGAAGAAGTTCAAGCCATTGCCGACCGCTTAGGCTATTCGGTAGCTCAAATTGCCCTGGCTTGGTCCTTAAAACATGGCTTTGTGCCACTCCCACGGTCTAAGACCCCAGAAAATATCAAAGCCAATTTAGATGTCTTTGATATCCAACTGACTGACCGCGATATGGAATTACTGGATACTGTCGCTGACGTCGAAGCCCCAGATCCTGATAGCAAACCCTTCTAAAAACAACAGTTAAAAAGCGTTATTTCCCATTTTAAGAAATAACGCTTTTTCTTTTGCCTTAAATTAGGCTAATCTTCGGGCACTTCGACCACTTGGCGGTCAAAGGGATCTTTAGAGAAGCCTTGGTCAAGGATCTTCTTGGCCCACTCTTGGGCACCAAAGAGGGAGTGGTCACGGTAATTCCCACAGGACACCGCTTCGGTTCCTTGGACATCCGACCAATCGCTCTTAATAATATCCCGTAACACTTTAGTATAAGCTACCGCAACTTCTTCGGGTTCCGCTTGGCCCCACATGATCAAATAGAAACCGGTCCGACAGCCCATTGGGGATAGATCAATCACCCCATCCAGATAGTCACGGATATAAGCCGCTGACATATGCTCAATAGTATGAAGGGCTGCAGTAGAGATTGCTTGTTCATTGGGTTGGACTAAACGAATATCGAACTTGGTGATTTGGTCACCATGTTCCCCCTCTTCACGACCAGCCACCCGTACATAAGGGGGCTTCACTTTATTGTGGTCTAAATCAAAACTTTCAACTTTTGCCATATTTTCACGCTCCTTTATCACTTTCCTTATTAATGATAACACAGGCAGTGGTAATGGGCTATGGGTCTAGCTTGAGCTAGGGCAAATGACTTTGTCGAAGGAGCATTTGTGGTTGAATTAAAACTTTTTGGTAAGGACGTTGAGGTTCCTTCAAACGCTCTAATAATCTTTCCACTGCCACCTGACCAATTTCTTCAGTTTTCACATCAACACTAGTCAGTTGTGGGGTCGTCACTTCCCCGTAAGAATCGCCATTGATGGATAAGATCGGTATATTAATTTTTAAATCTTGCATGACCCCTAAAAAGCCAAAAGCGATGGGATCATTGGAACAGATGATCACCTCAGGCAAGGTCTCTCTTTGACTAAAAAATTTCTTGGCGGCTTGAGTACCGGAATAAGAACTTTGTTTGATGGAAATAATTTCTTGGCAGTCAATGGTCGGGTACTTCGGCAAGATAGCCCGTAAAATTTGTTCCTTACTGCTGGTCAAACGGGCCTGATCAATTTCTTCACCAGATACATAAACCAAGGAATGATACCCTTCATCAGCCACCTGGCCTAATAAAAGTTCCATGGCTTTTTCAATATCATAGGCCACCTGGTCCATGTGATCAGGGAAAAAATTCATTAAGCAAACCGTGACAATGGGGTAACCTCGATAAGCAGTGATGATTCCTTTTTGCTCTGCTTTAGTAAAATTGCCCAATAATAGGACGCCATCAAAAGTCCGTTTGAACTGTTGTAAGCGGCTAACGGGAACAAAATAACAAGTGTACCCATATTCATGGATGATGGATTCAATTCCAAAACGCATATTAAAATAATAAGCATTATCGATATGGTCGCGGAAATGGTCGTCTTTATGAATGACGAGAATATCATAGGCCTGGCTACTGACACCACGTATGACATAGTTCATGGCTTGAGCGACGGCCGTGATCTCTTGACGGGTAGAGCTTTTAACGGATAAGGTAGAATCTTCTCTCAATACTCTAGAAATCGTTGATACAGAATAACCTGTTGCCTTAGCAATATCCTTTAAAGTTGTCATCTACTCACCTTCAACACATTGCATTAAATATCGTCACTTATACTTTGATAACCAATCACCTGATAATTGTCGTTTTCTGGCACTTCAACAATATCATGGTTGGCTAGATAATTGATGATTAAGTTGGGAATATCGGTTGGCAGTTCTTCTAGGACCTTATCTCTGGAGAAATGTGGGAAGTTACCGCCTCCCGCCATCCGATATTGGTTAATGGCTAGGTACAATTCATCATCTTCTTCAACCGCTTGGCCCTGATAGTCTAGTTGAACAATCCGCTGGCCTCGGTCTTTAGACACATCAATCGTGTAGTCAATCCCCGAATAAATATCATAGTTATAAACTTCTACCTTAGGATTGAGGTAATCCTCACTAATTACCAAGTTGCCTTGGTGATCTAAGGCAAAGTACTCCGCATTTTTCTCTAAGTTTTCTCTCAGTTCTTTACCGCTTAGCTTAATTCGACACAAGCCATTAGGGAAAGGATAATTAATCACCAAATCACGTATGGTCACTTCTTGCTTTAAGCCGTAGACGTCCAAATTAAAAACTGAAGAGGCTGAAATATCAGTTCCTGCGGCTTCCATCTGAATTTTATTGGTCAAGGCAAAATAAGGATTGCCCTCAACTTGAGCCTCAAAGAAATTATCCACTAAGGCGGGTCGATTCAAGTGGCCAAGTGGCTGATCTAACCAATTTTGAATCTTTTCATTATCCTCTGCCAGTAATTCTTCTAAGCCTTGGTCAGCCGGCTGGTCAGCAAGCGAGTGCAATTGGCAGCTTACTAGCTTTTTATTCAGCCTGCCATCTGCTCCTTTATCAACTTCTAAAATGACTTCGCCATATTTTTGCGCCCGAAAACCCGGCTGAATGATGGGTATCCCCTGCCATACGGTCGCAATCTCACGGTGTTGGTGCCCGGTAAAGAAGGCATCAATCGGCAAGCCACTGGTTAATAGGGCATAGCCTTCATTTTCTCCGGTTAAGTCCTCTTCCGGTTGGCCGGTCTCCAAATTACATTCAAAGCCCCCATGATAGATAATAAAAATAAGATCACAGTGTTCGCTTTCTTTCATCAATGGGATATAGTATTGGGCCGTCTCCAGGGCGGACTTAAATTCTAAGCCCTCAATATTCTCTTCCTTCTCCCAATGAGGAATATACTGGGTAACCAATCCCAGGACCCCAATTCGAATATCTTCACATTGAAAAATCCGATAGGGCTTATGGCAAAAGACCTCTCCATCTGAAATCACGTTAGCCAAAGCCAGGGAATCAGGCATATGGCTAATGGATTTCTTTAAATAATCTAAGCCAAAATTAAATTCATGGTTACCCAGGGTCCAGACATCAGGCTGCACATAATTATAGACCTGGCTGGATATCTTGGCATAGTCATGATGGCTTTCCTCATAATTGGTCAAGGGCGAGCCCTGAATCATATCCCCACTTTCCAGATACAGGAGATGCTCTTCCTGGCGACGCTTGGCCTTTAAAACACTGGCAAAACGGGATAGACCGTTAGCCGTCTTTTTATTCCTTGCTTGAAAACTTTGGGTTGAAAAATGTCCATGAACGTCACTCATGGCGAGTAAAGTTAATTTCATGCTTGTCCTTTCTAAAAATGACCATAGGCGAGGTATTGACGTAGTCTGGTTGAAATCGCCTCAACTAAGAAAACAAGTAATATTAAAGCAATTAAAATCGCTCCGACTTGGTTCCAGCGATAAGAGTTAATCGCAAATAGTAGGGGGGCCCCGATCCCACCAGCACCAACTAAACCTAGGGTCGTTGCATCTCGAATATTCATATCGAAACGGTAAATTAAGGTCGATAAGAAACTAGCCGATAACTGAGGAATAATACCGAACATGATTTGATCCATGGTGGTCGTTCCCATCGCTTGAAAGGCTTCTAAAATATCGGTATTTAAATCGGCAATGGTTTCTGAAAAGAGCTTAGTTAACATCCCAATCGAGGTAAAGGTCATGGTTAAGACCCCAGCAGCAGGCCCTGGACCAGTTACCCGAATGAACATCAATCCATAGACAATAGCTGGAACGGTCCGAAGCATCATAATAACAACTCGAAATATTGCTGCTAACCAAGCGGGAACCACATTACTGGATGATAAAAAAGCTAAAGGTAAGGATATGATACCACCAATTAAGGTCCCAACAAAGGCGATACAGACGGTTTCAAATAATAAGTACCATAAACCACTAGAAGAAAAATCAGTCAGCATACTCATATCAGGATGGAGGACGCCAGAAATAATTTCTCCAGCTACAGCCCAACCATCCTGACTATAATTAGAAAAATCAATCACACTGGATGACCAAAATAATATCAGCAGAACAACTACAGTAATAACTCCTTGAATTGCTCGATAATTCGGCTCTTTATCCAATACGGTTTTAATTGAATCTGTCACAGTTAGCCCTCCTAACTAATCTTGCGCCGAATATAACGGCTTAAGTTTTCGATGATGAAAACGGTTATTAATAGAACAAAGAGAATTGTTCCTACCTTTTCATAATCGCGCCAACCAATATTTTCATTAATGAGTAAACCTAAACCACCAGCACCCACATAACCTAAGATCGATGCATAGCGCACATTCCCTTCAAAGTTAAAGAGTGCGGTAGACAGATAGAAAGGCATAATATTAGGGATAACACCTTTTAAAAAAGCAAAAGGACGAGTATATCCCATAGCAATCATGGCCTCAAAAGCTCCTAAATCAGTTGTTTCAATCTCTTCATATAAGAGCTTACCCACATAGGAAAATGAAAACAGGAAAATAGCTACAGTACCTGCTAAGGTGCCTAGGCCAAAAAGATAAGTAGCTATTAAAGCTGATACTAAGGTTGGAATGGTACGAATAATCGTAAACAGCACCTTGACTAACCAGTTTACTGGCGCAAAATGGACCATATTGGATGACGCTAGAAAAGCAAATGGTAAGGCAACTGCTGCCCCGGCAAAGGAACCAAATAGTGACATCTTAATAGTATCCATCAAAGGTTGAATGACGTCAGAGAGGTAAGACCAATCTGGTTGAAAGAGCTGGGCAACAATGGTGGTTAATTGATGGCCTCGTTTGATAATGTCAGCGAAATCAAACTCGGTCACCTGCAAAGCAACATATAGAGCAACCGCTAAAACTAATAAAATCACTGGCGTCCATGATCGTTTCTCTTTAAATACCTTCCCAGAAGCCAGTTGATATTCGTTTCGTTTAAACACTTTAAACCTCCTAAGACTTCTTGTAAATTGTATCTAAAATCTCTTGAGTAACCTCGCTACTGGGGCCGTAATAAACAATCTTTCCTGAGTTAATTCCAATCACACTATCCGCATAGTCCAGGGCCATATCGACATCATGAATATTAATTAAAATCGTAATATCTTGGCTTTGGTTAATCGTTTTAAAGTAATCCATAACCTGCTTGGATGAAATCGGGTCCAGACTCGCTACCGGTTCATCGGCTAATATAATCGATGGTTCCTGAACCAAGGTGCGTGCTAAGGCCACCCGTTGCTTTTGACCACCAGATAATTGGTCAACACGATCATAAGCCTTGTCGAGGATATCAACACTCTCAAGTGCTTCAAGAGCCTTGACTTTTTGCTCTTCAGTATATAAGGAAAAGACTTTCTGATACCAGGCCAAATCTGGCAAAAAGGCAGTCAATACGTTGTTAAGAACCGTGGTCTTTTCAACTAGATTAAAGGATTGAAAGACCATCCCAATATTTCTCCGGAATTTTCTTAATTGACTTCCTTCTAGAGCAGAAACATCCATATCGTTAACAGTTAGTTTCCCACCATTAATATCATGCATTTTATTAATGGTTCTAATTAAGGTTGATTTTCCCGCTCCGGATTTACCTACAATCGCTACAAAACGTCCATTGGGAATGTCTAAATTAATATCATCTAATGCTTTTAAGCCACCTTCATAAACCTTATCCACATGTTCAAATTGAATCATTTTTTATTCCTTTCTCCAAAACAGGATTGGTCATTGTGCCTCTAACACAATCAGTACTTTCGCCATAAATAGAAATAGGAAAAGTGCATTCAACCAATAGAGGGCATCGATTGAAGCACTTTTTATCCTAATAACTTATTCATAAACTCAAAATAACCCTAGGGTTAGATCTAATTCATTTCTTGCACTAATTTTTGCGCTTCACGCTCAGTATCATAATCAGATGGTTCTGCTTTTTCGTAGCCTTCATGGGTATAAACCGCAATAATTTCTTTACCTTCATCGGTTTGAGCAATATTGATGAAAGCTTCTTGCAAGGCTTCGGCTAATTCAGGAGTCATATTTTCAGAATTCTTAGAAACTGAAATGGTGTCATTCATCATTGGCTTGGTTACACCAATAACTTGAACGTCTTCCCAGATTTCATCAGAACCACCAAATTGTTCTTGCCATTTATCTTGATTATCTAAACGGGCGTCAGCATAAGTAACCATTACATCAACTTGACCGGATGCTAAACGAGCAAAAGCTGAAGCGTAGGAGTCCGATTGAACGGCATGGTCTAGATCAGTGATATTCTTATCAAAATGATCTTGTAACCAAAGTGATGGATAGATGTAACCCGCTGGAGAAGAAGTTCCCATTACTGACCAGTTAGCTGAATTGAGGTCTTCCCATGTTAATTCTTCACCGTTATTAACTTTTTCAGCTAATTCTTGTCCCTTTTCACTTGGTCCAGCTAAGATTAAGCCATGGTAATAAGTGACTTGGTCGTCTACTTTAGTAACAGGTTCCTTATTCCAATCTTGAGGGTTTTCACCGGTAACAGATAACCCGCCACGAGTAGCTGTTAAAATTGGTTCGATTCCTTCTTCATAAAGGACATAGGTACCGCCTGGAATAAAACCAACATCAGTGGTTCCCGCCTCTAAAGCTTCTCCAGTCGCTTCATAACTGGTTCCAACATTGATATCGACGTTATCAACAGTAAAACCTTGTTTTTCCAACTCTTCCTTCAAAATATCTTTCAAAGGATCAGTAACAGTAATAATTTCTTCTGGGTCACGAGAAGGAACGAATTCTACTGATAAAGTATCGATATGATTACTTGCCTCAGCTGAATCCCCGCTTTCTCCACCTTCATTACCACAAGCTGCCAAACCAAAAGCGGTCATTAAACTTAAACCACTCAATAGCCATTTCTTGATACTCATTTTTTCCTCCTTGTAGGCTTTTAATAAAATTACTTTTACACCTAAAGGATCTCATATTTATATAAATATACCGTCAATTCAAAGTATAGTTTTTGTAAATTTTTACATGTTTTAGTAAAAATTTTTACTTCTAATCCATTCTTGCCACAAAAAAACGAGCCTTCACTAGGAAAGCTCGCTGGGAGAAAAATATAAAGAAATTTATTTGGACTATCTATATCATAAAGGCCATTTATGAAGAAGCTATGAATTAAATAGGCAAATGTTTTAACTTTTATGACTTTTCTTCCAAATTACGAAAAAAGCCGAAGTAAAACACTTCGGCTAAAAAATCTTAAACTTTCTTAGAGAAAGTTTTATGCTTTTTTCTTACGGTCGAGGCTGAGGCAGCCTAATCCAGCCAGGAGCAAGGATAGGCCAAGTCCGCTTACTGAAGCAAGAGCACCTGTTTGAGGTAAGCTGGAAGTGACTTGCACTGACTCAGTCGCTGGCACAGCACTTGCCTTATGACTTACAGGACTAAGTTTAGCTGATGCAGGATCAGTGTCTTGGTCATGACTTGGTCTCTTATCCCTTGCGATTTTATCTCCTGGAGTTTCTTGGCCTGATTTAGGATCCTCTGGGGTGTTCCCATCAGACTTGTCCTTAGCTGGGACACCTTCATTAGAAGTCGATCCGTCTGGGGTATCATGGTCAGAAGTCCCTTGACCAGGGGTCTTATCATTTGGCTTAGGATCTTCTGGATTGCCATCTCCTGGGGTGTTTCCACCTGAGCCAGGCTTATCTGGTTTTTCACCATCAGGGGTATGGCCACCTGGTGTATCGTTGCCTGGTTTATCTTCATTAGGCTTGTCTTGGCCTGGTTGGTCAGGATTTTCAGGGAGTGGACAAATTGGGCAATCTGGTCCTACTTCAATGATGTGATCAACTGCCGCTACTTCATTATGGCGATCGGCTTGGAGTGGGCCGTCAGCTTGACCATTCTTAATCTTTTGGGTAAAGGTGACATCATAAGCCCCTTTTACCCCTTCTTGAACCGTCTTCACTTGGCCTGGTTTCAAGGCATCACTGCGGCGGACGATCACCTTAAAGGCAGTTTCAAAGTGTTCGGTATGGCTGACTTGACCAGTAAAGTCCTTATCGCCCACCTTAATCACTTCAGTGACCGGTTCTTTGGTCACAACCACATTTGGCCTACCTACAACTTTAGAGTTTTCCACTGTCACAGTAGTGGTCTTTTGACCCGCTTGACCTGGGGTTTCTACCTTGAATTCGCCCTTGTTGAGACTTGGGTCCACTTCCACTTTCACCTTGAAAGGAATTTCTTCCGTATGGGTGTAGCTGCCGTCGGTCTTAGCTCCAATGCGAACAATCTTCTTGACTGGGGCCTTGGTTTGCTTGCTTTGTCCTGGCGTCGAAGCCGTCACTTGCCCATTCACAATAGTGTGGGTGGTTGGGGTTTCTTCTTCACCTGGGACGCCTTCTTGGTCAACAACTTCTTTGCCGGTTTCCAAAGTCGGATCCAGTTTGTAGTCTACTTCAAATGGAAGAGGATTCTTGTCGACCGTAGTAAAGCTGCCGGTATAGTCCTTGGTCCCTACCTTAACAATATGTTTGGCTGGGCTTACCACTGGCACTTCCTCGGTCACTACCTTGCCATCAACTACCTTGTTGACAATTTGGGTAGTCACATGACCAGGAATGACTTGGACGGTTTCTACCTTGCCCTTAACGAAGCTTGGGTCATATTCAAAGATGGTTTCGACTGGGACATCTTTGTTGACTTCGTGGGTGTTGCCTGCCACTGGCTTGGTACCCACTTCGATGACGTGGGCTTTTGGTGCAGTGTAGGCGCCGTCTTGGCTGACCGGTGCACCTTCAGCATGGCCGTTCTTAATGGCTTGGGCGTAGTCCGTAGTCTTAGACCCAGGAACCCCTTCTTGGACCGTCTTGGTTGTTCCAACTGTGAGATCAGGGTTTTCTCTAATTTCAACTGGGAATGGCACAGGACAGGTATTGGAGAACTTGTATTCACCAGTGAAGTCCTTAGAACCAACACGGACAATTTGTTTAGCTGGGGTCACTACCGTCTCTTCCGTATTGACCACCTGACCGTCCACCACTTTAGAAACGACCTTGGTCTCTGTCTTACCTGGGGTCAATTGACCGGTTTGAACTTGACCTTTTTCAAGGCTGTCATCAAAGACGTATTCAATTTCAACTGGAACTTCCTTGTTAATGGCTGTTTCGGTACCAGCAACAGGCTGGGTGCCGACTTCAATGATGTGCGCTTTCGGTTCGACTGGATTAGAGATTGCGCGTTCCAGTTGACCATCGGCTTGGCCATTCTTAACGGCTTGGGTATAGGTCACGTCATAAGAACCGGACTGACCTTGTTGAACCAGCTTGGTCTCGCCCGCCTTGAGATTTGGATTCTCACGGACTTCTACCTTGTAAGGCACTTCGAAGCGTTCAGTATGGTTCACTTGACCGGTAAAGTCTTGGTTGCCCACCTTGATCACTTGGCTGACAGGTTCTTTGGTCACTTTGGACACGGGTTCGCCAACAATTTGAGAGTTTTCAATGCTTACAGTCGTTTCCTTAGTACCGGGTTGACCTGGTGTCACCACTTGGTACTCACCCTTAGGCAAGCTTGGATCGACTTCAACCTTGACATCAAATGGAATTTCCTCTGTAGAAGTGTGGCTGCCAGTCGTTTGGGCACCGATGCGAACGATCCGATTTTCTGGAGCGATCACTTCGCGGGTTTGACCAAAGACCTTATCGGCCATTGTGCCATTGGTGTATTTCTGACTGACGTCGCGTTCAATTAAACCGAGTTTACCTTCTTGTTCAACGACTTCTTGGCCTGGCTTCAAGCTTGGATCCAATTTATATTCGGTCTTGAATGGTGCCAAGCTTTGTTCGGTATGCTTGAATTCACCAGAGAAGTCCTTGGTGCCCACCACAATGACTTGTTTGGCTGGGGTCACGACTTCTTCCGTAGTGGTTTCAATCTTACCGGTTTGAGGGTTGAATTTATTAACAATCTTGGTCTCAACCTTACCTGGCGTGTAGGCACCCTTCTCAACGCTGCCCTTGTCCTTGGTATTATCGTAGACATATTCAATCTCGGCTGGAACTTCCTTGACTCTGTTTTCAGTATTTTCCGGAGCCTTGGTGCCGACCTTGATGATATGGGTCTTGGGTTCCGTCCGCGCGATTTCTTCCGTCTTCAGCTGACCATCAGCCGAACCATTCTTAATGGCTTGGCTATACTTGGTGGTCACAGAGCCATTTTCTCCCTTTTGAACTTCTTGGATTTCAAAGAGTGGGAGGTTTGGATCTTCTTGGATGTCCACCTTGAATGGGAGGGTTTCAGTGACATTATGGGACACTTCACCGGTAAAGTCTTGGTCGCCAATTTCGATAATGTGTTTGACTGCTGACTTCGTTAGCGTCGTGGTAGGTGTACCAACAACTTGAGAGTTCTCAATCCTGACAGTGGTTGTTTGTTCACCGGGTTGACCTTGTTGGGCCACTCTGGATTCGCCCTTCTTGAGGTCCTTGACTTTCCGTACTTCGACTTCAAATGGAAGCTCTTCCTTGTGGGTGTAAGTTCCGTCTGTCTTGGCCCCAATGCGAACAATCTTCTTGACTGGCGCCTTGGTTTGCTTAGTCTCACCTGGAGTTGACGCCGTCACTTGACCATTGACGATCTTATGGGTGCTTGGAGTCTCTTCTTCACCGAGAATACCCTCTTGATCCACCACTTCCGTTCCAGGTGCTAGACTTGGATCGACCTTGTATTCTGTTTCAAATGGGATAGGGTTCTTATCAACAGTTGTAAATGTTCCCTCAAAGTCTTTGTTGCCGACCTTGATGAGGGCATTTGTAGCTGGAGTTTCTTGGGTCACCTTGCCTTGGCCGACCACAGAGTTCGTAATTGGCCATTCGGTGGTCCGTGAGCCCACTTTACCTGGGGTCACGATTTCGTACTTGCCGGCTTCGATGGCTGGGTCATATTCCACCGTGTAGGTAAATGGTAGCTCTTCGGTGTAAGTATGAACACCTTCTGTCTTGGCGCCGACTTTAAGCTTGCGGTTAACAACATCTGTTACTTGGACAGGGGTCCAAACATGTTGGTCTTGAAGAACGCCATTAACAACTTTTTGCGTTACTTTATTAGAAACTTTACCTGGTTGACCTTTTTGTACTTCGACCACTTCATTAGGTGCTAAGTTTGGATCCACTTCAACTTCAGTTTCAAAAGGCATGTAGGTAATATAGTCATAACTAAATTCCCCGCTGTAGCCTTGGGTCCCCACAATAATCTTCTTATTGACAGGTGCCTTGGTTTCCGTTGTCGTGGTGGCGCCTGCTGTTACTGTGCCATCTGCAGCAGTGACCGGTGTGGTCTTAGTTTCTTCACCTGGGATACCTGTGTTCGGAACAATTTCTACCGTTCCGGCAGACTTGGTGTTGTCGTATTCAATGTCCACATCAAATGGTTTTTGGTTGGTCGTTGTGACCGTCGCTGAACCAGCTAAAGGCTTAGTCCCCACACGGATGATGTGTTCTTTTGCCGGCGTTTCGGCTGTCACGGCTGATGTCAATGCCCCATCAGCGGCCCCATTCTTAATAGCTTGGGTGTAAGTCGTAGTCTTAGTTCCTGGCACCCCTTCTTGGTCCACATGGTAAGTGCCCTTGTCTAGGCTTGGGTCTTCAATGACCTTGACTGGGAATGGGACTTTCTCAGTGACATCATGGCTGACTTCGCCGGTAAAGTCTTGGTCACCGACTAAGACTACCGCATTGGTAGCTTGTTCATTAATAGTTGGTTCAGATGTTGCCGTTACTTGAGAGTTTTCAATGGTCAGGGTCTTAGTTTGGCTACCTGCCTTACCAGGCGTCTCGACCTTGTATTCGCCCTTCTTGAGTGATGGATCTTTCTTCACTTCCACTTGGAATGGAATTGGTTCGGTCACTTGGTGTTCACCATTTGTCTTCGCCCCAATGCGAACGACCCGTTTAACCGGTTCTTTCGTTCGTGTTGCTTGCCCTGGTGTGGATGCTGTCACTTGACCATTCTGGATGGTATGAGTGGTTGTCGTGGTTTGTTCACCCAGTTCCCCTGGATTTTCCACGACTTCAGCGCCTGGTTCTAAGGTCTTGTCCACAATATATTCGGTTTCATAAGGAATTGGATCCTTGTCTACTGTTTCAAAGCTGCCTTGGTAGTCTTTTTGACCGACCTTGATCACGGCATTAACTGGAGCGACTGTTTCGACGACAGGCTCGCCCACGACCTTGGAGTTTTCAATGGTCCAGGTCTTCTTGTTAGACCCGGCATGACCTGGCGTGACAACCTTGTAGTTCTCAGTCGCATCTGGGTAGTTGGTGTAGAAGTTCGGATCGAATTCCACGGTGTAGTTGAATGGAATTTCATCAGTATCAACCACTGTGCCGGTGGTCTTGGCACCCAGCTTAATCTTCTTAGGAGCAGCCGCTGTGGTCACTTCTTGGGTCAGACTAATTTCACCGGTCTGAGGGTTACGGGTGGTTTTAACCGTAACCGCCCCATCATGACCTTCATCAACAACGGTACTTGTTCCAGGCGCCATGGTGTTGTCAATTTCAACTTCTAGGCCCTTAGGAATGACCACTGTTTCTGTTTTAGGTCGGACACCAATCCGAATCTCCGCATCCTTCTTAGGTTTGATGATGCTTTCTTGAACCTTAGAAATCACCGGTTGTTCCACCATCCGGCCATCACGGTTAACCCGTCTACGGTTGTCGAAGTTCCAGTCATAGACGGTGCGTTTAGAACCTAGTTCCCCATCCGTCTTCTTGATCACGCCCACATCGAGGGTGTCGTCATAGACCACATGGGTGTCAAAAGGAATTTCTTCCACGACGGCATGGCCGCCTTGGGCCACGTTAGTTGGACGGGCGATAAATTGGGCCTTAACCGTCTCTGAACGCACTTCCTTAGTGACCGGGTCAATATAATTGGCCTTAACAGGGATGTAAACATTCTCGCCCCCTACGATATCCGCATCTTCAGGAACAACGGCGGTTACTTCACCCGTTGTAGGATTCACACTGACATCGGACCAGACATTGCCCCGGTCATCGGTATAGGTTCCCGGTACCAATTCAAAGGAGTCTGGCTTCAATTTATTGGGATCATCTGGGATTTCTGGTAATTGCTTTAAGGTGTCGCCTTGGTAGCCAATTTCGGCGTGGTAGGCGGGCACATTGTTATCAGAATCTTGAACTACGAAATAGAAGGCGTGGGTATCCTTGGAGCCGTTGGTATAGGTATACTCAATCGGCAAGTACATGGTATCCCCGGGTTGGGCATCGGCTGGCGCCGTCACGGTAAATTCAGACGGATTACCGGGAGTGGTTTCCACCTTCCAGCCCTTAGCTTCAGCGGCCTTCTTGAATTGGTCCACCAGTTTCCCATTAGTCCTGCCTTCAGCTTGGGCATTCTTCATGTCATCATAGGACTTAGAAGGGTCGGATCCTACACCGCTTGGCGAGTTAATCTTTAAGGTAATGGACTTACCGGGTCTCAGGGCATTGGAATAATCGGTATCCTTAGTAGGGTCTTGGATGCGGTTAAAGGTCTGGTCATAGTAGCGGGTATCGTCCAGATTAACCGTGATTTCCCCGACCTTGTTGTAGTGGTCGTAGCGGGCAATCCCTTGCTTGTCGATGGTGACGGCTTGGCCATTGTGGTTAATAACCTGTGTACCAGCACCGGTTTCGACGTAATACTTATCTGTATAACCTTGATTAGTATTAATTTCATTAACTATGTTCTTAAATTCATCCGCCGTCCGCGGTCTGGCAAAGAAGCGTGCCCTTAGGTTTTGGATGCCTCTAAATTTATTATTATTAAAGATAGAATTAGGATCTTGGAGAGCCCCCTCTGGCATCTTGAAGACAATGTCACCTGGATTCACGGCACCAACTTGGGCTGTGAGTTCCGCTTGATTGTCAGGCGTTACTAAAATGGCCCGAGCTTCCTTGGGATCAACGACGGTACCATCTGGATGGTAGACCTCGCTAGTAATTCGAGTGTAGTCTTCTGGCAACAGGTTCTCAATCCGCGCTCCGGTCTTCAGGTATTGACCTTGGACTGGCACCTTAGCCACATTGGTCTCACCTACAACCGAAATAATGGATAAGTTCTTATTCTCATTAGGGTAAGGATTGACGGAAAAACCTGTTGCAAAGTCTTTACCAGTAAACATCTTGGTATTAGGGTTATCCCGGGTGTATTCTGATTTCCAAGCGAAGGTCGTATTCTTATTATCTACAGCATTGAGGTCTTTAAGAAATTCTTCTCCGGTTGTTATATTTATAGTAATTTGACGGCCTGGTGAAACCTCTGCGTTGATTTTTTCTGCTTCTGCAGCAGTTTTAGGATAATTGACATTTGCAAAATCTGGATCTTGACCAGGCTTTACAAATTCCCCATTACCCCGTTTAACCTGAGCTCCTCTTTTATTGTCAGTCACATAGACATTGGTATAGGTACGGTCAGAATTGGCCCGATCAATTTCAACCTGGATCCCAAATTTTTTCTTATCCGTAGAGGTAGGGGATGGATTAAGCACGCTTGCGGTAACCCCTTCCCTAGTCGTGCCCACATCTTCTGCTGTAATAATTGAAGAAACCCCATTATTGGCCAAGTCCGAATCCCGGTAATGTTTGACCTCGTGTTCATCAGCGGCTAAGGAATCATTGGTAGTTGTTCTAATCGTTCCGTTTTCTGTTCTAGCAACCCCGTCTCTGGCTATGGGAACTGCTGTTGGAGCCGCTGTATTTAGGGCTTCATTTAAAGGAAGTGCACTTCCTGTGTCGGTTGAACCAGGGGTCACCGGGCTCGCTTCTAAAGCAGCGGGTTGGCTGATACCAGTTTCCGCTGTTGTGGGAGTGGTTTCAGCGGCCTGAACCTCTTGCCCTTGGCCCGCTAAAAATGCCGCAATAGCGACACTTCCCACTCCTATGGTGACCCCAATAAGTTGGACTTTATATATAGTGAGTTGGCCTTTGGCCAGCTCTTTTTTGTTGCTTACAGTTCTTGCTTATTTCTTGCCGACACATTTACTCAGAAATTTAAACTTGTCAAGAGGAAGAGCGTAGCGGCTCTTGATAAGTTTAAAGTTTATGTGTAATCATTAAGCGGCGAAAGAAGCGTGATGAAGACGAAATTCTATAGGACTCCTAAAATCTAATTTTTCTTTGATTCTTTCACCATTGTAATAGATTATAAAATCTTCAATCGCTTGTGCTAATTCTTCAAAGGAATGATAAGTCCGACCATAGTAGACTTCTTGTTTTAGTAGACTAAAGAAATTCTCCATTGGCGAATTATCTAAGCAATTTCCTTTACGAGACATACTTTGAAAAATTCGGTGATCCTTCAAGAGCCGGGTGTAACTTTTCATTTGATAGGCCCAGCCCTGATCAGAATGAAAGGTTCTTCTGTATGGACATAATTTACTTGCTTCAATGGCAGCTTGTAGCCCCTCCAACATGCTTTGTCCATTAGGCTGATGTGTTATCTTAAAAGAAATAATTTCTCGATTAAATAGATCCATGTAAGGATCTAAATAGAGTTTTCCAGTTTGATAATTCCCAGAATCATCGGCATAGTAGTATTTAAATTCTGTTGTGTCTGTTGTTATTTTTTGATAAGGAATGGTCGAATCAAACCGCCGGTTGATACGATTTGGCGCTATCTCTCCAATCGTTCCTTTGTAGGAATTATATTTTCTTGTCTTTCTAGTATAGCTAGTGACCTGTATCCCCATAATTTTCATTAGGCGTTGAACTTTGTTTTTACTGACCTTATAACCACGGGAAAGCAGTTCAGCTCGCATTCTTCGATAACCATAATCCTTATGGGTTTCTCTGATGTCTTTCATTTCCTCTTTTAAATCGGCATCCTTATCAATTTCCTCATCTTTATTTTTCCAATAAAAGTAGGTCGATTTAGGAAACTTTAAAACGCTAAGAATATCTTTTAAAGCATATTTTTCATCATGGAGACGTGTGATTTCGGTCACTATTTCTTCTTTTCTCGCTTGACTCTTTGAGCCACACGTCTCCTCAATCCTTTTAAAAATTTGTTCTCAATTTCTAAATCCGTAATCCGTTGTTCAAGTTCCTTTATTTTTGCTTCACTTAACTGATTGGTTTCGCTGCTATCCTTTATTTGATTGATTTGTGATTTCTTTTTAGACACTTTAGGTGGCCTTCCTTTCCTCGCGGAAAGGCCATCAAGTCCTCTTTCATGATAAGCTCTTCGCCAATTAGCGATTAGACTTGGATTATTCATGTTTAATGAATTGGCCAATTCGCGATAACTCATTTCCGTACTTTCATACAATTCTATCGCATTTAATTTGAATTCAACAGTATAAACCTGTTGAGTCCGCCTTTTCTTTAAACCATCTACACCAAATTCATAATAGTTATTAACCCACCTTCGTAAAATAGAAGGATCTATTCCTGCTTTATTAGCTAAGGTTCGATAACTTCCTTTTTTCGCAATATAGTCTCCTACTAAATTCAGTTTAAATTCTAATGAATATTTAGACATAAAAATAACCCCCAAAAGTTGAATTCTTAGTCCAACTTTTGGGGGTCACTACATCCAAGGGTTGTTTTTCTTATTGCATATCTATAATTCTTCTCCATTGTTCTCCTCCATCAAAGCGAAGACTTTAACTTATACAATGTTATTCTATTATCCTAAATTAATTTAGTTAATCTATATATTAACATCTTAAAAGTATATTTAAATTATTTTTTATTTTTATTAAAGCTACAGCAATCGCACTGTATAATTAGCCCTAATAATACCCCAAACAATACCAATAAACCAACTTTTTAGCTTAAGCTGACAGCAAATATACAATATTTGTTCTAGTCTGTCTTTTTTTCCTTCATGTCTAAGAACAAAGTCATCATTTCCAAGCAAAAATGCCACACCTGGTTGATGTGGCATTTTTCTTGGATACGATTAATGTTCCTTAACGTTTATCTAATTCTTGTTTTAAGAGTTGGTTGAGAACTTGTGGGTTGGCTTGGCCTTTGGTTTGTTTCATTAATTGACCCACTAAGTAACCCATGGCCTTCTTCTTACCAGCCCGGTAGTCTTCAAGGGATTGTGGATTTTCATCAATGACTTGATTAATCATTGGGAGCAAGGTTTCAGGGTCAGAAATTTGAACCAAACCTTCTTTTTCCACATATTCCTTAGCCGAGCCGCCTTCATCAGCCAGGTGTTTGAAGACCTTCTTACCGATTTTAGAGGAAATGGTGCCATTGGCAATCAAGTCAATCATTTCTGTCAAGTTTTCTGGAGTAAGGCCGATTTCATCGAGGGTCTTTTCATTGTCATTCATGTAGGCTGACACTTCACCCATCAACCAGTTGGAGACTTGTTTAGGATCGCCTCCCAGTTTGACCGCTTGGTCGAAGAAGTCAGACATGACTAGGGTTTGGGTGAGGACCATAGCATCATAGTCTGGTAGGTCGTATTCTTCTACATAGCGTTTCCGACGTTCAGCTGGCATTTCTGGGATAGATTTTCGAATTTCGTCCAACCATTCTTCACTGACGGTAAATTCAGGAAGGTCAGGTTCTGGGAAGTAACGGTAGTCGGCTTCCCCTTCTTTCACCCGCATGAGGACAGTTTTTTGGTTATCCTTGTCCCAACGGAGGGTGGATTGCACCACCCGGTCACCCCGGTTTAAGACTTGGGCTTGACGTTTTTCTTCGTAGGCCAAACCGCGACGGACGTTGGAGAAGGAGTTCAAATTCTTGATTTCAGTCTTGGTCCCAAATTCTTCTTGGCCATAAGGGCGCAGGGAGATGTTGGCGTCACAACGCATGGATCCTTCTTCCATCTTCACGTCAGAAACGTCGATAAACATCATGGTTTCGCGGATTTTTTCCAAGTAAGCATGGGCTTCTTCTGGTGAGCGCATGTCTGCTTCAGAAACGATTTCCACTAGCGGTGTGCCTTGACGGTTTAAGTCGACTAAGGTGTCGCCTTCATCATGGATGCTCTTCCCAGCATCTTCTTCTAAGTGGATCCGTTCAATGCGGATACGCTTAGTTTCCCCGTTTTCGAGTTCAATATCCACATAGCCGTGTTCGCCAAGTGGACGGTCTAATTGGGTAATTTGGTAGGCCTTAGGATTGTCTGGATAGAAATAGTTCTTGCGGTCAAAGCTTTGCACCGGGTTAACCTCACAATTCAAGGCTAAAGCTGCCCGTAATCCAAATTCAACCGCATGGTGGTTGGTGACTGGTAAAACCCCAGGGTAACCCCAGTCGATCACATTGGTTTGGGTATTAGGATCGGCACCAAAACTGGTAGGTGTTGGGGAGAAAACTTTGGATTGCGTTTTTAGCTCAACGTGGATCTCTAAACCGATAACTGATTCATAATTCATGTAATAATCTCCCTTCTACTCTGGATGTTTGGTATGGTGGTCGGTAGCTTGTTCGTAGGCATAAGCGGTCTTGTACAAGGTCGCTTCATCGAAGTAGTTACCAATTAATTGTAAACCAATCGGTAAGTTATCACTGTCGAAGCCACAAGGTACCGAAATACTTGGTAGGCCGGCCAAGTTTACTGGAACGGTTAAGAGGTCAGCTAAGTACATTTCGATTGGATCGTCGGATTTCTCGCCAAATTTGAAGGCGGTTGAGGTGGTTACTGGACCAGCAACAACATCATATTTTTCAAAGAGTTCTTCAAATTCTTGGCGGATCAGGGTACGGACCTTACCGGCTTTCTTGAAGTAGGCGTCATAGTAACCTGATGATAGGGAGAAGGTCCCTAACATAATCCGCATTTTAACTTCGTCACCGAAGCCTTCAGACCGGCTACGTACATATAAGTCTTCCAAGTCTTGAATATCGTCAGCCCGGTAGCCGTAACGCACCCCGTCAAAACGTTGCAAGTTGGAAGACGCTTCTGAAGAAGCCACAATGTAATAAACCGGAATCCCGTATTTTAAGAGTGGGAAGTGGACTTTTTCCACGATGGCTCCCATGGATTCAAGTTGGTCAATGGCTTTTTCTACCCGGTCTTGGACGTCAGCTTCGATCCCGTTGGTGAAGAATTCTTCAGGAACAGCAATCCGTAAGCCTTCGATACTGTCGCCTAATTGGGCGGTGAAGTCAGGCACTTCAATGTCAGCGGTAGTAGAGTCACGGTGGTCGTGGCCTGCAATGGCGTTAAGGACCAGGGCGTTGTCTTCAACGGTTCGAGTCATGGGACCAATTTGGTCTAGGGAAGAACCAAAAGCGATTAAGCCCCAGCGTGATACCCGGCCGTAAGTTGGTTTCATACCGACAATGCCGTTATAGGCTGCTGGTTGGCGGATAGACCCACCGGTGTCAGAACCCAGGGAAGCAACCACTTCACCACTGGCTACTGCAGCGGCAGAACCACCGGAAGAACCACCAGGTACCCGGCTGGTGTCCCAAGGGTTTTTACTTGGTCCAAAGTAGGAGGTTTCCGTAGAAGACCCCATAGCAAATTCGTCCAAGTTTAACTTCCCAATAGTAATCGCTCCAGCTGCTTCTAAAGCTTCAACAACAGCGGATTGGTAAACCGGCACAAAGCCTTCTAAGATCTTAGAAGACGCGGTTGTTTCAATACCTTCAGTAATGATGTTGTCCTTAATCCCGATCGGAATCCCTTGTAATGGACGGTCGGTGGAATAACCTTTTTCATCACTGGCTTTAGCTGCTGCCAAAGCACCTTCTTCATCAAGGGTGAGGAAGGCCTTGTAAGTTTCATCGAGTTCCTTAATACGGTCAATGGTAGACTGTACCAATTCAACGGCAGTGATTTCTCCATCGACCAATTGTTGGTTTAAGCCTTTTATGCTTTCATCAAATCGACTCATATGGATTAATCCTCACTTTCCTCAAAACTGGCTGGTACGACGATAAAGCCATCCCGTTTGGTTGGCGCATTTTTTAACATTAAGTCACGATCGGTACCTGCTTCAGGTTGGTCATCGCGCATAATATTTTTAAGGTTGATACCGTGGGTCATGACTTCGACCCCTTCAGTATCCACTTCAGATAATTTCTCAACCATGTCGAGGATTTCAGTAAAACGGTCGTTCATGGGACCTACCTCTTCATCAGAAAAGGACAGTTTTGCAAGTTGTGCCACGTGTTTAAAGTCTTGTTCGCTGATAGACATAATGGCCTCCTTTATTCTTTTTCAAATTATTTACTGTTCTATTTTAACATAAGTTCTCTAGTCATTTTGACTGACTTACTTATTCTTGTAAAAAAATCTCACAAATTAAGGACTGACTATGCTGGTTACGCTCTCTTAATAGCTTGTGGCTGTCACAGTCTCTTCAAACCTGCTCCAATCACAGGACGAACGTCCGCTTCAAAAACTGGTAACGCTCAGCTTTGCTGAGCTTATCCCAGTTTTCTCCAGCGATTTCGTCCTTTGGTGTGACTGTCGCACTATTTCTTAATACACTGTATATTGGAATTGGCTTTGGCCGGAGAGGCGGGTGATGTTAGCTGTCATGCGGCTAGGGCCTTCGACAGTGACCTGCATTTGCACGTCTTTAGGGTAAATTGCGTCTAGACTAGCAATGACATGTTGGACTAGGGCGATATTTTCGGTGTAACCGTCAAATGGGGTATTGATGTGGAAGTCAATCCCATTTAATTTGCCGTTATCGTACTGGCCAACACCGACAATCCCACTCAATTCAGGGAAGAAGGACTCAATTTCACCACGGAAACGGCTGAAAGAAGTGTTGTCTTCCTCACGGGGGGCTTGGTCGACCCCATAAACCACGTACTGGCGGTTATAGGTCTTCCATTTGCCTAGGCCAGCTCCCGCATCAGCGATGGCTTCAGCCATATAAGCCCCGCCCCCTAAACTGTTTTGCTTATCATTATAGAAAAGGGCAATTTGAATCGGTGTTTGGCTATATTTGCCATCTTGACGGATGCGTTCAACGATGGTTTGAGCCATGGCCTTACCTTCTTGAAGGGCCTCGTCACGGCTGATTTCGACCGTTTCTTCCGTGTCTTTGTTTTGGAAACGGTCCTCAGCGTTCATAGCTAGGCCGAGGCTAATGACTTTGAGGTCATAGTCATCGCCATTTTCCTGCATTAAATTATATTCCAAGATGGAATTCAGGTAACGGGGTTGGAATTGATTGCGGTCACTAGCGGCGCTACCCTCGGGGTTAAGCCCTTCAGGATTATCATTTGACTTGGGCTTGAGCCAGGAAGTCACCTTGTCTTTGGATAGGACTTGGCCTTCAGCTAAGGCATACTCATCAGTCGGATAGGCATTCTTCATGAGCTCATAGAGGCCACGTTCCATATTTTCCAGGTTGGCCTGGCTGGTCCGACTCGACAAGGTCCCCCGGCTGTTGCTTAAGGGGTAGCTACCATCTTTGATAGCGGCAGGATAGTAAGCCTCAGTCAGGGTATTTTTCTTCCCATTTTCTTCCTCTTCACTAGTTGATTCTTCCGTGGTTTGGGTTTGCCCAGCGGTTGATTTGGGTTGGGCATCCCTGCCACAGGCTGCTATTAGGCTCAGTGACGCTAAGCCAAGCACGATCATATGTTGGATGCGTTTTTTCACGGGTTGGTCTCCTTTATCACGATATCTGTAGAGTCCATCCTATTCTAACACGAAATCAAGTGACTAGGAATCTTCTAGGTGACTCAACATCTCTTCTTCATCAAAAATTAAAATATCTAAATCTTGGGCCTTGGTCAATTTACTGCCGGCATCTTCACCGGCGACGACCACATCGGTATTCTTGGAGACTGATCCGGTGACTTTTCCGCCTTGGCCTTCAATAAGGCTCTTGGCTTCTTGCCGGCTATAGTGGTTGAGTTTTCCAGTTAATACCACGGTTTTCCCTTGCCAGAAGGAATCTACACTAGCTATGGCTTGCGGACTAGACCCTAGGTAGGTCATATTAACCCCCCGCTCACTGAGCCGGTTGACTAGGGCAATCACTTCATCATTGGCAAAATATTCCACCACACTGTCAGCAATAATTTCACCGATCCCATCAATGGCTGAAATGGCCTCCCGGTCAGCGGTTTGGATAGCTTCCATGGAGCCAAAGGTCATGGCAATGTCGCGGGCCGCCTTGACACCAACATGGCGGATACCTAAGCCAAAGAGGAGCCGTTCCAAGGAATTTTCCCGGCTTTGATCGATGGCCTGCAAGATATTTTGGGCCGATTTTTCCTTAACCTTGTCCAAGGTCAAGAGCGTCGCTTCATCTAATTGGTAGAGGTCACTGGGATCTTTGACATAGGCCTTGTCATACAATTGAGTAATCACCGCAGGACCAACTCCGGTGATATCCATGGCGTTGCGGGAAACAAAGTGGAAGAGTTTCTCCTTGGCTTGGGCCGGACAGGCAGGATTGACACAGCGGAGGGCGACTTCATCTTCTAAATGGACCAGGTCACTCTGGCAGATAGGACAGGTCTGGGGTTCTGGATAGGCTTGACTATCAGCGTCTCTTTCTTCAGTAATCACACTGACAACTTCTGGGATAATGTCACCGGCCTTATGGATAATGACCTTATCATTGAGTCGGATATCCTTGGCCCGGATCAAATCCATATTATGGAGGGAAGCCCTCTGGACGGTACTTCCTGCCACTAAGACCGGATCCATGACCGCAGTCGGGGTCACTACCCCGGTCCGCCCCACGGTCCACTCGATATCACGAATAGTGGTTTTAGCCTGTTCTGCTGGGAACTTATAGGCAATGGCCCAGCGCGGTGCCTTGACGGTATAGCCCAGTTCCTCTTGTTGGTCGAAGTCGTTGACCTTGATGACAATCCCATCAATATCATAGGCGAGGTCATGGCGGATTTGGCTAACCTTTTCCACATAGTCCCAAATTTCTTCCTTACTATGGGTCAGCTTAAATTCCGGATTAACCCGCAGCCCCCATTGAGGGTAGCTGGTCAACAGTTCCGCTTGACTATTTATCCCCGCATCGGCAGGTAAGACGCCAGTATAGAGAAAGACATTCAGATTCCTCTTGGCGGTCACTTTGGGGTCTAATTGGCGGACCGAACCCGCTGCTGAGTTACGCGGGTTAGCAAAAGTGGCTAAACCAGCGGCCTCCCGGTCCTCGTTCAATTGGGCAAAGGAAGCCTTAGGCATATAAATTTCCCCACGAACTTCCACACTTAGGGGTTCTTGCAAACGCAGCGGGATGGAGGAAATGGTTTTAATATTATTGGTAATGTTTTCCCCGGTATTGCCGTCCCCTCGGGTGGCTCCTCTGACCAAGCGTCCGTCTTGGTAAAGGAGAGAAACCGAGAGGCCGTCAATTTTCATTTCACAGACAAATTCGGTATCCTGACCAAATTCTTTTTGGACGCCGCCTACCCAGGCCATTAGTTCTTCCTGGCTAAAAACATCGCCCAAGGACAACATGGGCTGGTCGAAGTGGACCTTATCAAATTTCTCATTTAAGACATCTCCGACACGTTGGGTAGGCGAGTCACTTTGGATCAAGTCAGGATGACTGGCTTCCAGTTCTTCCAGTTGGCGGTAGGTCTTGTCATAGTGGTCATCACTGACGCTAGGCTGGTCTAAGACATAGTACTCATGGGCATACTGGTTTAACTGGTCAACCAATGCGGCCATTCTTTCCTGGACCGCTTGTTGATTTTCCTGAGCTGGATTTTCTTTTGTCACAGCTAAACCTCCTAATCTTCTTTACTAATAGGTGCAAAGGCTGCTAATAAACGCTTAATGCCTTGCCCTTTAAAGGCAATATCTAATTCCTGATCATTGTCACTCCCGGTCACCTTGACCACAGTACCCACACCCCATATCTTATGACGGGCTTTGTCACCCACCTGCCATTCCACAGATTCACTACCTTGGTCTTGAGCTTGACTGGGGCCTTTGGCAAAGATCGAGCGTTTTTCCTGGCTTTTTCCAGCACTTCTCGACCCATAGCTTTTCCGATTGTAGTAGGCCGGCCGGCTGGAGGAAAAACCGCCCATAGACAGGGGACTATGGTCCTCCTTAGCCAAGAGTTCATCATCAATTTCAGTAATAAAGCGGGATTCTGGGTGGCTCTTATGTTGGCCATAGAGCATACGCGAATAACTATTGGTCAAATAAAGCTCTTCTTCAGCCCGGGTGATCCCCACATAGGCCAAGCGACGCTCTTCTTCTAATTCCTCGTCATCTTCGCTGGCCCGGGACAAGGGGAAGATCCCTTCCTCCATCCCAATAATAAAGACAATGGGAAACTCCAAACCCTTAGCCGCATGGAGGGTCATCAGGTTGACTTGGCCTTCTTCCTCATTAGTCTCACTTTCGTCCAGGTCAGACACCAGGGACAGGTCGGTAATAAAGGCCAAGAGGGCGTCTTCACTTGCATCCGTCCCAGCTTCAAGGCTGACTAGGGCTGCTTGACCGAGTCCGGCATCTAATTCTTCAGGACTCAAAAGAGAAATTTCCTCTCCTTGGTCGCTTTGATTAGGATCAGCCATCAAATCCACTGCTTCAACCGGATTGCCCGCTTGATCAGTCTGGGGAATTTCCGCTAAGGCTTGGCGTTGGTCCGCTTCCTTTTCCCAGCGCTCATCAAAGGCCCGAGTGACGGAAAGAAATTCTTCAATATTTTCAATCCGGGCGGTCGCTTCCAAGGTCTTTTGGGCCTTAAGATCAGCTAAATAGCCCGACTTATCTAAGACTTCTTCAGTCAGATCGGTAATGGTGAGAAATTCTCTTTGTTTTTGTAGGTTAGTCATCATGTCCGCAAAGCGCTTAAGTGACTTGGCTCCCTTGCCCGAAATGGGGGCATAGTCAACTTTTTGGGCCGCCTGTAAGAGGGTTAAGCCGTGTTCACTAGCAAATTGGCGTAACTTGTCCAAGGTTCCCGGACCCACCCCACGTTTAGGCACATTAATAATCCGAGTAAAGGAGAGGTTGTCTTGGGGATTGGTCAGGAGCCGTAAGTAAGCGAGAATATCCTTGATTTCCTTACGGTCATAGAATTTGAGTCCGCCGACAATCCGGTAAGGGATATTGGCCTTGACCAGGGCTTCTTCCATGGTCCGTGACTGGGCATTGGTCCGATAAAGAATAGCAATGTCCTTGTATTGGTAGTTCTTGTCAGTGGTAGCTTGGCGGATTTTATCTAAGACATAGTGACTCTCATCTTGTTCGTTTTGAGCCCGGTAATAGTTAATTTTCCCGCCGGTTTGGTTATCGGTCCAGAGTTTCTTGGCTTGACGGTGGATGTTGTTTTGAATCACTTCATTGGCCGCCTTGAGGATGGTTTTGGTGGACCGATAGTTTTGTTCGAGAAGAATCACCTTGGCTTGGGGGTAGTCCTTTTCAAAGTTAAGGATGTTTTCCATATTGGCACCCCGCCAGCCGTAGATACTTTGGTCAGCGTCCCCAACCACACAGATATTCTTGAAATAGTCGGCTAAAAGCTTGACCAAGCGGTATTGGGCTTCATTGGTATCTTGGTATTCGTCCACGTGAATATAATGGAATTTTTGTTGGTAATAGGAAAGAATCTCTGGCTGTTCCTTAAATAAGCGGACTGTCAACATAATCAAGTCATCAAAGTCCAAGGATTGGGCGGCTTGGAGGCCAGCTTGGTAGTCTTCATAAAGGTCAGCCACAATGTTTTCAATAAAACCGGTATATTCTTGGCGGTATTCCTTGGGCCCTAAGAGATTATTCTTGGCATCAGAAATTTTGCCTAAGATCATCTTGGGCTTGAATTGCGTGGTGTCCAGATTATGGTCCTTCATGATCCGCTTAATTAAACTTTGTTGTTCGGCCGGATCAGCAATGGTAAAAGACCGGGAGAGACCGATGGCTTCTGCTTCCCGGCGTAAAATCCGCACACACATGGAGTGGAAAGTACTTACCCACATGGTATCTGCGGCTTCGCCAACCAGGTTTTTCACCCGTTCTTTCATTTCATTGGCCGCCTTATTGGTAAAGGTAATGGCCAGGATATTCCAAGGCCGGACCGCTTTTTCTTCTAATAAGTAGGCCATGCGGTGGGTGAGGACCCGGGTTTTCCCTGATCCCGCCCCGGCCATGATTAAGAGGGGGCCTTCTGTATATTGAACTGCTGCTTTTTGTTGTGGATTGAGACCGTCGATTAATTGATTAATATGGGTCATACCAAACCTCCGTTCTGATATTCTTTAATAGTCTATCACTTCTATAACCCGCCATCAAACAGTTTCAATTTAAAGAAGGATGCGATGGAACAGGATCTAATAACTTATTCATAATTTAAAAAGAAGCTGAATTTTTTCAGCTTCCCTATTTTTTAATAATTAATTTGTTGTAGGATCAGTTTATTAATCCACATGCGGATATACTTGTTAGCCTGTGGGTAGTCGCCGTCTTTGAGGGCTTGGATGAAGGGTGGGTAGATATTCTGCATGTCTTCTAGCTCCGCTAAGAAACGTTCTTCGCGTTTTTTAGCTTCGTTAATATAGAGTTCATGCAGGTTTAAGACTGTATCCAGGGTCACCCGGCGGAAGTAAGCATTGGAATGATAAGCGACTAAGAGCTGGAAGAGCTTGGCCTCAGCCTCATAATAGTCATTAATCTTGTCAATGGTCTTATCCCACTTTAAATGGTGGGCGATTTCGTCTAACTGCTTGGCATTGACCATAATGCCCTTATTTTCCATTTGCTTAAAGAGGGCCGTCACCAAGAGCTCAATAAATTGGAGCCGTTCCACAATCGCCTTGGAATTGAGAGTGTTCTTGCAAACCACGGCCCCTTTATAGGGCTCAATCCGGACATATTTTTCCTTAGCCAGTTGGTCCAAGGCCTTGCGAATGGGGGTGCGCGACATATCCAATTGTTTAGCTAAATCATTTTCTTTTAAATGAGTTCCTGCTAACAACACGTTATTATCAATTTGTTCTTTCAGATAGCGATAAGCTTTCTCCTTATAACTCATAGACTTAGCCATTCTTGCTTCCTCCCTCGCAAACGTTAAATTTCCTTTTAATGATACCAAAAATTATTAGCTAAATATATTCCTTTTTTGGCCTAGGGATCAAATTGCATGAGACCGTAACTTTCGATTAAGTGGTTTAATTTGTCCGCATAGCCTGGATCTGTCGCATAACCCGCCTCAGCTAGGGCCTTGGTCGCCTGACGGTAATGACGCGCTTGTCTGACACCCAGGTAGAGGTCGGGGTTCCAATCGGTGCCATTAACCATTAAATTGCCATGGTCAATCACCGCACTCTGCCAGTCAGGATAGACCTTAAAGTGATCGGTAATGGTTACCCAGCCCCCTGGACCATATTCCTGAGTCGACAGGGCCACGCTCGGTTCCCCTGCACCTGCCTTGCGCCCGAAAAGATTCCCATACTGGCTGGCTAACTGGCTCTTGCCAAAGTCCGATTCCAAAATGGCTTGGGCAATAACTACACTAGGTAAGACCTGGGACTTGGGGTAGTTGAGGGTGGCATAATTCCCAATCTGGTTGATAAAGGCCGCCTCTTGATCACTCATTTCCTTATCCTTCCATTGGTAGGCAGAAAAATTAAAATAGGGCAAGTAGTGATTAGCACAATAGGTCAAGCCCAGTAAAGAGAGGGACACCAAGATAATCACAGCAAATTGCTGCCTTTTTTTCTTGGGCCAAAAGTACTTTTTAAGCTTTCCCTTAGGACCTTTCTTTCTTTTACGCGCCACCGGGCCTCCCCTTTCACCTCTTAAGTCTTAATAGATGATCACTTCTACCAAAACTTATTGTTCTATCTTTAATTGTATCATTTTCCCCAGCCTAAGCCCATTAATTTCCCAAGAAGATCAAATTCGTCCAAAAAAGGACTTAGGTCCTATTAGGCTAAACCAGTTTCTCACTTGGATGAAGTTTTTTTTATGTTAACTTGTGATTATAGAGAATAGATTAATTTTAGGAGTGAGAATGATGAAAAACTTTATAATCGATGTGCTCATCTTTGCAATATCCTTTATTATTCAAGGTATCATAGCTAATTGGGTCAATTTAGATAATCTTTTCATTGATTTTCTATCTTTCCTTATTATCTTTATAATAATCCGAAGCCTCTTCTCTAAAGCCAAAGAATAGAAACATTACCAAAAAGGGACTGTGCTCGATCACAGTCCCTTTTTAGCTAATAGGTGGAAGTCTTCACTACTCTTCCTTGAGATATTCAATAATTTCGGCGCCACTTTCTTCAATGGACTTGTACTCAATATCAATGACATGGGCTCCTAGTTCCCGGTATAAGTCACTGGCCGTCACTAATTCATACTTAATCCGTTCTAACTGGCTATACTTAGCGTCTGATGTGAGTCCCAAATATTTCAAGCGGTTAGTGCGGACATTCATAATATATTGGGGTGAAGCCATGAGTCCAAAGATTTTCTTAGGATCAACTTGATAGAGTTCTTCGGGATAGCGGACTTCGGGAATCAAGGGGTAGTTAGCCACCCGATAGCCCCGGTTGGCTAGATAAAGAGACAGCGGGGTTTTGGAGGACCGTGACACGCCCAGGATAACTATATCCGCTTGGGAGAAGGCCTTCTTGGGGTAGTTACCATCGTCATACTTGATGGCAAATTCTACCGCTGACATCCTAGCCAGATAGGCGTCATCCACCTTACGTAAGCCTCCAGCCTGTTCCTTAGGTGCTAGACTGGTGGCTTGACCAATCCCCTGGATCAAGTCATGGAGGAAGTTAATATAGGTGAGCTGGTTATCCTTAGCGTATTGGCGGGCAAAGCGGTCCAAATCCTCATTAACAAAGGTCGCTGCCACAATTGCCCCTTCTGCCTTAGCATCACGAAGAATTTCTCCTAATTCTTCCTGGGTCTTCACAAAGGGAAAGCGGCGTAAGTCGCTCTTCAAGTCGGGAGCGAATTGGGCTAAAGCCGCCCGGGTAACCTGCCGGGCCGTTTCCCCAACAGCGTCAGATATGATAAAAAATACTTGCTTGGCTTGTCTCATAAGTCCCCCTCATTCGCTAAGGTATTGACAAAAAATTCGACTAAATGGCTTTTGGTAATCTTACCTAGAACTTGATAGTCTTGGCGATTATTAACGACCGGTAGGGAATCCACCTTATGGTCAACCAGGAGCTTACCTGCTTCCAGCACCAGGGTGTCTTTTTCCACCACCACAATATTGGGCATCCGGGTCATGATCAAGGCTACAGCAGGGGATTCCGTTTGGCCTTTAGTCGCTAAAGACCGCAATAAGTCTTTCCGAGAAACCAAGCCTTGGAGGCGTTGGTCCTCATCGGTCACATACAAGGAGCCATTATCATAAAGAAACATGGTGGTAATGGCCTCGTAAACCGTGGTCTTGGCCGTAATATTGACCGGACTAGCCATAAGTTCCGCTACCTTCATCTCGCTAAGTTGCTGCCCCAATAAGGGATCAAAACCCAGTCCGGTATAAAAGTAACCGACTTTCGGGCGGGCATCCAAGATCCCAGTCATAGTTAGCAAAGCTAAGTCACTTCTTAAGGTTGATTTAGACAAACCAAATTGGCTAGCAATAGCCTCACCACTAATAGGCTCTTGGTCTTTGACAATGGCAATGATTTCTTTTTGTCGGTCAGTGAACTGCATAGCTTACCTCTATTCTGCCAATCCGGTTGGCCCCTACTCCTAATGGACCCCTGACTCATGTCTTAAGGCAGATTGGGCGGCTGCTAATTGAGCCAGGGGTACCCGATAAGGCGAACAAGACACATAGTCTAAACCTACTTGGTCAAAGAAATGAATCGACGCAGGGTCCCCACCGAGTTCCCCACAGACCCCAATCTTGAGCCCAGCTTTAGCCTGGCGGGCCTTATCGACTGCGATTTTAACGAGGACGCCCACCCCTTCTGGATCGATGGTTTGGAAGGGGTCTTCTTTTAGAGTACCGTCTTCTAGATACTGGTTAATAAATTTGCCCGCATCATCCCGTGAAAAGCCATAGGTCATTTGGGTCAGGTCATTGGTCCCAAAACTGAAGAAGTCCGCCTCTTGGGCCAATTGGTCCGCAATGAAACAGGCTCTTGGAATCTCTATCATTGTACCAATTGTGTAGTCAATTGTCACATTTTCCTGGGCTAGGAGTCGGTCAATCACCTGGCTGAGGCGCTTGCGCAAGGTATCTAACTCAGGTTCCACACTCACCAAAGGAATCATGATCTCTACTTGAGGATCCAGGCCTTCTTGTCTAGCGGCAATGGCCCCATAAATAATAGCTTCCACTTGGCGGTCATAAAGCTCGGGATAAGTCATAGCTAAACGGCAGCCCCGGTGGCCTAACATGGGGTTTACCTCAGCCAGTTGCACCATCCGGCTGCGTAACTCTTCTTCACTGATGCCTTGGTCAGTCGCCACTTCAGCAACTTCCTGGTCACTCTTGGGCATAAATTCATGGAGGGGTGGATCCAGTAAGCGAATCACCGCGGGAGACTCTTGGGAAAGTTGGAAAATCTTGGTAAAGTCCTCCACCTGGTAGTCACGGATTTTTTTAGGGCTTGGTGACGTTGGGTCTCATCGACTGAGAGGATAAAGCGGCGGATCTCACGCAAACGTTCAGGCTTGAAGAACATATGCTCGGTCCGGACTAGACCAATCCCATCCGCTCCAAAGCTGAAGCCGGTTTGAATGTCTTGAGGGGTTTCAGCATTCATTCGTATCTTGAGACGGCTATACTTTTGTGCCCAAGCCATGATCTTTTGATAGTCATCATCAGTGTTAGATAGGGCGGTCGGTATTTCACCAAGATAAAGCTTACCCTGGCTACCATCAACTGAGATGATGTCGCCTTCTTGTAATTGACCGCCTGGGTAGTGAACGACTTTGGCCGCTTCATCAATGGTCAAGTCGCTACAGCCACTGACACAACATTTACCCATCCCCCGAGCGACCACAGCTGCATGGGAGGTCATCCCACCATGGGCAGTGACGATGGCTTCGGCTGCACTCATCCCTTCGATATCTTCTGGCGAGGTTTCATTGCGCATGAGGATAACTTTTTTACCAGCGGCCTGCCATTCTTTAGCCTTTTGGGCAGTGAAGACAATTTGTCCTGAGCCAGCTCCTGGACTGGCTGCCAAGCCGAGACTTGAGAAGGCTTCCGCCTGGTCTAGGGCTTGGGGGTCAAAGGAGGGGTGGAGTAATTGATCAATCATAGACGGCTCAATACGCAAGAGGGCCTCCTTTTCATTGATCAACCCCCCTTCAACCATATCAACCGCAACCTTGACGGCTGCCTTAGCGGTTCGTTTGCCGTTTCGAGTCTGCAGGAAGTACAGTTTGCCCTTTTCAACGGTAAACTCAATATCCTGCATGTCATGGTAGTAGCCTTCCAATTGTTTGGCTAGGTCGTGAATGTCTCGGTAAATTTCAGGCATTTCTGTTTTTAGGTCGTCAATGACGGCTGGCGTACGAATCCCCGCAACCACATCTTCACCTTGGGCATTGACCAAGTATTCACCGAAGAGCTTATTTTCTCCGGTGGCGGGATTACGGGTAAAAAGGACTCCTGTTCCACTGGTTTGACCACTGTTACCAAAGACCATTTCTTGAATATTGACCGCTGTTCCTAGGTCATGGGGGATATGGTTCATCTCCCGGTAGACCCGGGCCCGGTGGTTATTCCAGGACTTAAAGACAGCCTTGACCGCTTCATAAATTTGCGTCTTAACCTCTTGGGGGAAGTCAAAACCTAGTTGGTCTTGGTAAACCCTTTTGTAGGCGGATACTAATTCTTTCAATTGGTCCACCTTTAATTCATAGTCAAAACGAACTTGGGCCTTATTTTTTCTTGGTCCAAGTGCGCTTCAAAGAGTTGACTGTCCAGGCCATAGACCACATTGCCATACATTTGTAAGAGACGGCGGTAGCAGTCATAGGCGAAGCGCTCATCTTGGGTGATTTGGGCCAGGCTTTCCACATTGCGGTCATTCAGGCCCACATTGAGAATGGTATCCATCATTCCGGGCATGGATTCCCGGGCCCCGCTTCGTACTGATACCAAGAGTAAATTCTTAGAATCATTAAAGCCCTTACCCGTGGCGGTTTGTAAGCCAGCCAAGGCTTGGTCAATGGCTTCTTTGACTGGATCGCTTAAGTCTTCACTGTCTTCCTGGGCTAAATAATCCAAGCAAGCCTCGGTAGTCAGGGTAAACCCCTTAGGGACCGGAAAACCTAGCCGGGTCATTTCCGCCAGGTTAGCCCCCTTGCCTCCCAAGAGATCACGCATCTTGGCAGACCCTTGGTTAAAAGCATAAATCACTTGTTTCATCGGACTTCCTCCTTTTATAAGATGGCTTATTAAGTTATATAATGTGTACTATTTGATTATATGGTGCATCACATATAAATGGCAAGCGCTTTCTTATTAAGAAATCCTTAATATAGGTAAAAACAAAACCCCTAGACACTATGACACTTGTCAGAGCGGCTAAGAGGTTATGCTAGGTCTTTTTTATTTGTTTAAGGAAGGGGTTAAGCTCCCAGGTAAGCTTTTTGAACCACTTCAGAAGATAGGAGTTCATTCCCAGTTCCAGAAGCAGTAATTTTACCCACTTCTAGGACGTGGGCGTGGTCAGAAATTTCTAGGGCCGCCTTAGCGTTCTGTTCGATCAGTAAGACGGTGGTATTCAACTCACTATTAATGGTTTGAACAATTTCAAAAATTTGTTGGATGTAAATCGGTGCCAGCCCCATAGAAGGTTCGTCTAAAAGTAAGAGCTTAGGACGAGCCATGAGGGCACGGGCCATGGCCAGCATTTGTTGTTCCCCCCCAGATAAGGTCGCCGCGTCTTGATGGAAGCGTTCCTTAAGAATCGGGAAATATTCAAAGTAGCGTTCCATGTCACTGGATAAATTATCCCGGTCCTTACGGGTGTAAGCTCCCATCAGTAAATTTTCCTTGACAGACATCCCACGAAAGACATGGCGGCCTTCGGGAACTTGGGAGATCCCAGCTTGGACGATTTGAGCACAGGACTTGGTTTGTAGGGGTTCATGGTTGTAGAGAATCTCCCCTTGGCTTGGTTTTAAGAGCCCAGAAATGGTCTTTAAAATTGTCGACTTTCCGGCCCCATTGGCCCCGATCAAAGAGACAATCTCTCCTTCATTTACAGTAAAGGAAATGCCTTTAATGGCTTGGATCATTCCATAGGCAACCTTGATATTTTTGATTTCTAACATGAACTAGGCACCTCCTAGGTAGGCTTCGATAACTTTTGGATTGTTTTGGATCTCGCTTGGTGTGCCTTCAGCGATTACTTTTCCATATTCTAAGACATAAATCCGCTCACAAATATCCATGACCAAAGACATATCGTGTTCGATTAAAACCACAGAAATCCCAAATTCCTTTTGGATCTTGCGAATGGTTTGTTTCAAGTCAGTGGTTTCATTAGGGTTCATCCCTGCAGCAGGTTCATCTAAGAAGAGGATTTTCGGTTCAGTCGCCAAGGCCCGAACAATCTCTAAGGCCCGTTGTTGCCCATAAGGCAGATTCTTAGCCTTCTCATCAGCGTAGCCTTCCAAGCCAAAGATAGCTAATAAGTCCATCCCCTTAGCATAGAGGGCGTCACGATTTTGGTAGTACTTAGGCGTTCTTAAGAGACTGTGCCACACTCCCACTCCGCGTTTATTATGCATGGCGATGAGAACATTGTCCAAGACAGACCGATTAGCAAAGAGACGGATATTTTGGAAGGTCCGCGCCACCCCCATTTCATTAATCTTATCTGGGCGTTGACCCGCCAAAGATTGGCTGCCCTGGTCGGTTTGAAGTTCGATCGTCCCAGAAGTCGGTGCGTAAACCCCAGTAATCAAGTTAAAGAGGGTGGTTTTTCCAGCCCCATTGGGACCAATCAAACCAATCAATTCATCCGCTTCCACATGGATAGACACATCGGAAACGGCGGTTAGGCCCCCAAAGGACTTGCTGAGATGGCTTAAGTTTAAGATACTCATACTAGTGGTCCTCACTTTCTTCTTTGGCTACTTTTTGTGACTGTCCCCGTCTGCCTTTAAAGAGCTTGGAGAATTGGAATTCATATTCACCCATTAATCCCGATGGTTTGAAGATCATGATTAAGATCAAAGCGGCGGCATAGAGAATGGGACGCACTTGACCAAAAGGCGCTAGGAAGGTATTCAATAGGCCTAATAAGATAGAAGCCACGAAACTTCCTGAGATAGAGCCAATCCCACCAAAAACCACAATCACTAAGATATCGATCGATTTTTGGAAGGTAAACTGACTGGGGTTAATTACCCCAAAGTAGGACGCATAGAGGGTTCCGGCAATACTTGCGGTAACTGCCCCAATCACAAAGGCCAGGGTCTTGTAGGTGGTGGTGTGGATCCCTACTGATTCGGCCGCAATCTCATCTTCACGCACAGCAATGGTGGCCCGACCAGGACTGGAATAGATGTAGTTAACCACTAATAAGGTAGTAATCACCACAAAAACATACATGGTAATCCAAGTCACATGACGGGGTACCCCAGAAATTCCGGCGGCACCATTGGTAATCTCTAAGTTCATAATGGTAATCCGGATGATTTCAGAAACCCCAAGAGTAGCAATGGCCAAATAGTCACCCCGTAAACGCAGGGTAGGGATCCCCACGATTAGAGCCACTACGGCGGTCACTGCCATACCAGCCAGTAAGCCCGCTAGGAAGCCGGCTTGGCCAGGAATTTCTTGGGAGACAATGGCCCCCACATAGGCTCCAATAGCCATAAAGCCAGCGTGACCTAAGGAAAACTGACCCGCATAACCCACAACTAAGTTCAAACCAACAGATAAAATAATATTAATGGCAATATTCATAATAATATTTTGGGTATAGGCTGAAACTAAACCAGCCATGTAGGAGGCTGCCATTAAGACAAAGCCGAGCACGATGACAGCAATCCAAGCTAAAGTGGTCTTGGTGAAAAACTGATTGAACCAAGAAGTTTTCTTTTCTTTCATCTTTGCCACCTACACTTTCTCTACTTGCGGTTTACCGAGCAAGCCAGTTGGTTTGACCAGTAAAATGATAATCAAAATGATATAAACAGCAGCATCTTTCCAGGTAGACAGACCGATCATAGAGACGAAGGTTTCCACAATACCGATAATTAAGCCCCCAAGAACAGCGCCGGGGATGGATCCGATCCCTCCGACCACAGCTGCAACAAAGGTCTTAGTCCCAATATTGACACCCATTAATGGTGAAATGGAATTATAGTAAATCCCTACTAACACCCCTGCTGCACCTGCTAAGGCCGAACCAATTAAGAAGGTAAAGGAAATAATGGTATTGGCATTAATCCCCATCAATTGAGCGGCATCAGGGTCAACTGAAACAGCTCGCATGGCTTGACCTAACTTGGTTTTTTGTACGATCACTTGTAAGGCAATCATTAAAATAATGGTTACTGCTAAGATCAGAATCTGTTGGGAATTAATGGTAAATGAGCCCAACTGTAAGGACCAGTCTGGAAGATCTGCTGGGAAAGCCCGTACTTCTGGACCTCTGAGGAAGATCATCACATTTTGTAGGAGCATGGATACCCCAATAGCCGTAATCAAAGCGGCAATCCGGGTCGCCCCACGCAAGGGTTTATAAGCCACCCGCTCAATAATTACCCCTAATACAGCAGTAAATAACATAGCTAAAATAAGTGCTGGAAAAACACCCATTCCGACATTAGTAATCAAGGTGAAACCGACAAAGGCCCCCACCATATAAATATCCCCATGGGCAAAGTTAATCAAACCAATAATCCCATAAACCATGGTATAACCCAAGGCCATCAAGGCATAGATGCTTCCTAGCGCCACGCCATTGATTAATTGTTGAATGACATTATTCACACGTCTCACTCCATCCTATTTCAATCATTTTTAGACCTAGATATAAAAAATTACTTTAAAGCCCTTACATCCTATTAACAAACAGTAAGCAGAGTCATCCCTTGGACAACTCTGCTTGCTTTAATTTTTAAATATTAAACTTTTTCACTATTTAACCGCTTCGATGGCTTGAGAACCAACCACTTGGCCGTCTTTTACCTCTTGGATAAAGACAGTCTTAGAAGGATTGTGTTTTTCGTCCATGGAGAAGTTCCCAGTGACTCCGGTAAAGTCCTTGGTTTCAGCCAGAGCTTTTTGGACCGCTTCCCCATCAGTGCTTCCGGCACGTTCAATGGCATCAAAGGCCAGGTTAGCCGCATCATAAGCTAAAGCTGCGAACATATCTGGTTCCGATTGGTAAGTTTCCCGGTACTTCGCTAAGAAGTCTTTGACTTCTTGAGGAGAGTCTTCGTTTTCAACGAAGTGGGCCGCATAGTAAATGTTATCCCAGTTTTCTTCCCCCGCTAAGTTAATAATTTCCTTGTTACCAAAGCCGTCTGGGCCAAGAATTGGCAGTTCAATGCCCATTTCGCGCGCTTGTTTAATAATTGGACCAGCTTCTTCATAGTAACCCGCAACAAAGATCACTTGGGCATCTGAGTTCTTAATATTGCTCAAAATACTGTTAAAGTCAGATTCCTTTGCCACATAGGATTCTTCACGAACCACTTCACCATCAAAGTGCTTGTGGAATTCGTCAGATAGGTTTTGACCGTAGTCAGAAGAATTATCCTTGATGATCGCTGCCTTAGTATAGCCTTCCTTGTTAGAGAATTCCGCTAGGGAGCCCCCTTGCAAGGAATCTTGGAAGCAGATTCTAAAGATATAATCCAAGACATTGCCCTCTTGGTCAAGGGTAATATTATCAGCAGTGGCGGTTGCTGAAATCAAAGGCGTCTTAGCCCGGGTCACTGTTGAAATTGTGGCCTCGGTATTATTGGTGGTAGAAGGTCCAATAATTACTGCTGCGTTTTCATCAACGAGTTTTTCCGCACCAGAAACCGCTTCTTCCGTCGTGGACTTATTATCATATTCTAAGTAGTTGATCTTCTTGTCGAGAAGGCCGCCAGCTTGATTTTTTTCATCTACGGCGAGCTTGATCGCATTGTTCTGTACAACACCATAAGCAGAAACATTGCCCGATAACTCCCAGTTCCCCCCAATACGAATTTCATCTGCATTTTCAGCGGATTGATTAGTCGTTTCAGTCAAGGAACCCGAACCGCAGCCGGCTAAGGCCATGACACTCCCCAATGTCACAAAGGCTTTCAACCATTTCTTATTCATGCTAACTCCTCCTCATTAAAATTTGACAAAAGAATAAGTATTCAATTGCTGATACTCAATATTCTAAAATAGTCTGACAATTCTGTCAATCACTTTTTAGTTTTTTAGATATTATTTATCAAACTTTAGAGAAGACCAAGTAACTTATGGATATGATAAATAGTCTTTAGGTTAAATTTTCAGTGAATAAAGTTTAATTTAAAAATTCCTGTATTTAAGCGATTATTTCACCACTTCGGTATCCACCACTTTGCCGTCTTGAAGTTCTTGGACAAAAACCTCTTTAACGGGGTTGTGGTTTTCATCGAAGGAGAATTTACCGGTAACTCCTTGGAAGTCCTTAGTTTCTGCTAAGGCTTTTTGAACAGCTTCGCTATCTGTTGAACCAGCTTTTTCCATGGCTTGGGCGATTAAGTTAGTTGCATCATAAGCTAAAGCAGCAAAGTGGTCAGGTGAAGTCCCGTAAGCATCTTCATATTTCTTGATGAATTCTTTGACGTTTTCAGGTGACTCTTCATTATGGGAGAAGTGGGTCACGAAGAAGACATCATGGGCATTTTCCGGACCAGCTAAATCGATGAGTTTTTGGTTACCAAAGCCATCAGGTCCTAAGACTGCTGCATTCACACCCATTTCCCGTAATTGTTTGATGATTAATCCACCTTCTTGGTAGTAACCAGCGATAAAGACCACATCAGGTGAATTTTGTTTTAAGTTGGTTAAGAGGGCTTTGAAGTCGGTATCTCCACTGGTGTAAGACTCCTCACCAACCACTTGACCGCCATGCTCTTCAAAGGAAGCCTTGAAGTCATTAGCCACGTTTTGACCGTAGTCAGAGGAGTTGTCTTTTAGGACAGCAACCTTCTTCCAACCCTTTTGAGCGGCATACTTCCCTAATTCCTTACTTTGATAGGCATCTTCGAAACAGGTTCTAAAGACGTAGTCGTAGAGGTTCCCCTTATCGTCGAGGGTCAAACCATTACCAGTCGCTGCTGGGGCTACCATGGGCACCTTAAATTGTTGGGCGACTGGAATTTGCGCTTCACAGTTTCCTGTAGTGTCTGAACCAACCAGAACATTAACGCCTTCTTGTTCCACTAAGCGGGTGGCTTGGGAAGTGGATTCAGCATTGTCTGACTTGTTATCGGCACTGACATATTCCACCTTCTTCCCTAAGACCCCGCCTTTATCGTTGAGGTTTTGAACGGCAACTTTCACCCCATTGTCGTGAGGCGTTCCGTAGGCAGAATATTGACCAGATAAGGACCAGTTCCCACCAATCTTCACCACATCACTGTTAGCAGAATCGTTCTTAGCGGTCTCGGTCATCGATCCACAAGCCCCTAGCATCATAGCAGTTCCAAATAAGGCGGCTAATTTCTTCATTTTTTTCTTCATCTTTAAAACCCTTTCTCAAGTATTGCTCACGGCAATTTCCTTAGAATCATCAAACGCTGATTTGTTGGCCAACAGAGAAGCGTTACATACAAATTATTTCAAGTCAGTAGCCATAGAAAAAGCCACCCATCTTAGAATGAATGGGTGGCTTTATTGTTTATCCAAGTCCCATTCATTTTAACAAGCACGAATAGGACTTAGTCTGTTTTTTATTGAAACAGCGTTAAGCCCTGGTATTAATAATAATAATAATTGCTTGATGGGAGCTAAACATGGATAAACTTCCTTTCGAAATAATCTTGAACTTATTCTAGCAGGGCTTTCCATAGAAAGCAAGCCCTTTTGTGATAATTGTCTGAATTTTTAAAATATTGGCTAATTAAAAGATATAAAGAATAGTTAAGCGGACTTCGGCAAGCCCGCTAAAGATCCCTCAATAAATAGGGTCGGGCTTTCTTTTTGCGATTAAATTGAGGGATTAAAAAAGCCACGACAATAAGTCATGACTTAATTTCACTTGGAAATCTAGGGTTCAATTGGGGTGGTGTCGACGATTTCGCCGTGGTCCAGCTCTTGAACATAGGCGGTCTTGATCGGGTTGTGTTGGTCATTAATGGTAAAGCTACCGGTAACCCCAGAGAAATCCTTGGTTTCAGCTAAGGTTTGGTTGAGAGCCTTGCTATCTACGGACTGAGCCCGTTCAATGGCGTCGAAGGCTAAACGCGCTCCATCATAGGCTAGAGCAGCAAACATGTCCGGTGCATGGCCGAATTTTTCCTGGTAGGCCTCCATAAATTCCTTAAGCTCAGGACTTGGGTCGTTAGTGGTGTAGTGGGCTGTGTAGTAGACATCAGTCATATTGTCCTTACCCGCTAAGTCAATAAGTTCCTGGTTACCAAAGCCGTCTGGTCCTAGAATAGCGGCCTTAACCCCTTGTTCACGCGCTTGTTTAATTAGGGGGCCTGCTTCTTCATAATAGCCCGCTACAAAGATAACATCCGGTTCCTTGGACTTTAAGCGGGTCACTAGGGAGTTGAAGTCAGTATCCTTAGCGTTGTAGGCAAGTTCATCCAAGACCTCCCCTTGGAAATATTTCTTAAACTCATTGGTTAAGTTTTGTCCATAGTCGGTTGAATTATCGCGGATCAAAACCGCCCGTTTAAACTGCTTGTCGTTAGAAAACTTAGCCAGGGCTTGGCCTTGAAAGGCATCTTGGAAGCAAACCCGAAAAACATTATCTAAAACTTTGCCAGAACTATCGGTAGTTAAACGATCTCCTGTCGCCATCGGAGCAATAACAGGCAGGGAGGAGGCGCTTGAAATCTGCGCTTCCATTAAGCCGGTGGTTGCTGGACCAATGATTAAAGACACTTGATCATTAGAGATTAACCGCGAAGTATTAGCGGTTGTTTCTTCACTGGTGGATTTATTATCCAAGGCAACATATTCAACTTGTTTCCCTAAGAGTCCGCCCGCCTGGTTGACCTTGTCGACGGCTAGTTCCACCCCTTCATTACCTGGACTACCATAGCCTGCCGTTGCACCGGAGAGTTCCCAGTTACCGCCAATCTTAATCACATCTGCTTGGTCGTTAGACTTTTCCTGAGTTTGGGTTAAAGACCCACAGGCAGTCATCATTAAGCAGGAGACGACGAGGGCCAACCCCTTTAAATTGCGCTTGATCTTCATAGCTCATCCTCCTTTTCTCTAAATAAATATAAATATCAGACAATTCTGTCTTTAAATCAGATTTTATTGTATTTTATTTACCTATCCCTGTCAATATTATTTTATAGATTGCAATTTAAACAAAAAAGAACTGAGATAAAACTCTCAGTTCCTTTGATAGAAGTATCACACTCTACAGTTAAGTTCAGACACCAGACTTGAAGTCGCTTCAGAAAATTTCTAGGCACAGTTTTCTGTGCTTATGGTATATTCCTCCAGGGATTCAAGTCTCTGACAGTGTCCTCACATCCTTTTCTTCTATTCTACCCCTTTCAGAGCTTCTACCATGTCGACTCGCTTGAGTTTGACATGCATGATCCCCATGACGATCAAGGTAAAGAGATAGGTCAGGGCAACGGAATAGAGATAGGAGGTCCAATGGATGGTATGGGGGAAGATTAGGTTATCTACTTCCACAGTTTTTAAGATATAGCCGGTTAAACCATAGCCCATCAAGAGACCAATGAGAATGCCTGCTGTGGTGAGCAGGAGGGTCTCCCTAAAGATATACATGGTCACTTCATTAGGGTAGGCCCCGAGGACCTTGATGGTGGATAATTCCCGAATCCGTTCCGACACATTGATATTGGTTAAGCTATAGAGCACTATGAAGGCTAGAAGTGCTGCCGCAATAATGAGAATTAAAGTCACCACATTCAAGCTTTCAATGGTGTCATTAAAGGCATCACGGAGGCTCTGGCTAGCGTAGGCGGCTAGGACATGGTCAGTATTTTGTAAGTCTTCCAAGACCTGACCTTCACTCGCTGACTGGCTTAATTGGATCTGACCCATATTAGGAGCCGGCAGATCCTTAGAAATCAAGTTCTTATAGGTATTCTCAGTAATAAAGCAGTCGTGGAAGATGTAAGATTCCACAATTCCCCCGACCGGCAGACTTATCTTTTGCCCCGATTCATTGGCCAGTTCAATACTATCCCCCTCAGAAAGTCCTAGTAAGCGGGCCAGTTTTTGGCTAATGAGAGCCTCGTTATCCTTTAAATCATAGGTCTCTGCTTGACCGTCCACGGCGTTGAAGGCATAGAAGTCATGGTAGGGACTGTTAGGGTTAAAGACCCGGAGGCGGACAGTCTGGGTATTCACGCTGGGATCGGTGGTTTCCAAGTTGGTAGTATAGGAATGGAGGACTTGGTCGACACCCTGGGTCGCTTCCACTGCTTCCCGGACAGCTTGGCTATCCTCTGCATTCAAGTCATTAGCGTATTGGGCCACAAGATCATAGGACTCAATCACGGTATATTGGCGGTCAGCCAGACCAGAAATGGAGTCAGAGATACCAAAACCAGTCAAGACCAAGGCCGTACTGCCGGCTACCCCTATCACAGTCATCAAGTTCCGTCCCTTATAACGGAAGAGGTTGCGGAGGGTAATCTTCATAGAGAAGTTTAAATGATTCCATAACCAGCGCCATTTCTCTAAGAGGATATGCTCCCCTTGCTTAGGCGGTTTAGGCCGCATCAATTGGGCAGCATTCTCTTGGAGTAAGTGGCTGGTGGTAAAAATAGCCGGTCCCACTGTGGTTAAGAGGGCTATGCACAAGGCTAGGAGGATATCTTTCAGGTAGAAACCGTACTGGATATCCGGCAGGGTATACATCATCCGGTAAGCGTTGTAGATAATATTAGGGAAGAGGAAGTTACCAATCCCTACCCCGATCACGGTTCCTAAGAGACTGGCTAGACTAGCATAGAGAAGAAACTGCATGGCAATGTCTCCTGACCCGTAGCCAATCGCCTTCATGGTCCCCACTTGTGAGCGTTGCTCATCAACCATCCTTGACATGGAGGTGTAGGAAACTAAAGCTGCCACCAAGAAGAAGATCCAAGGGAAGACTTGGGCAATGGCAGAAATCCGTTCCGCGTTATCCCCATACTCACTAATTCCCGATAAAGCACTCCGGTCATTGATTAGGTAAGTGGGAGCTTTGAGTTCCTCAAGCTGTTTGGCTTGGTCATCTAAGTCTTTGGTTTTTTGGTCGATTTCTTTCTTAGCCGATTCCATTTGCTCTCGACCCTTTGAAAGCTGGTCTTTTTCCTGGTTGAGGCGGTCTTGAGTGGCTTGGAACTGCCCGGCAACTTGGCCCAAACCAGCCGCTTCTAGGCTCGTCCCCTCAGGCAACTGACTCTTAAGCCCTTGAACTTCTTGGTCGAGCTGAGCCTGGGCTTGGTCTAAGGTCGACTGGGCCTGGTCAAGCTGGCTACTTTTATTGTTTAAGTCGTCCTGGGCCTGATTAAGCTTTTGGCGGCCCTCATCGACAGCCGATTGGCCATCCTTTTTAGCTTCTTCCAGTAGACTTGCGGGCCGGTCTTCAACTGCCGCTTCGACCTCGGCTTTTTTATCGGCAACCACTTGGTCGTAGTCATCACTATAGCCGTTGTATTGACGGGCTTTTGGAATACGGATCGAAATGGCTGAGTCGTATTCTCCTTCTAAAGCTTCTGGACTGACTACCGCAAAGGCATCCAAGGCTCCGTCACCGATACTGGTTTGTCCCCGGATTAACTTATCAATATACATGGGTGAATCAACAAAGCCTACCACCTTAAAGCTGTCCTGCTTAAGGTGGGGGGCCTTGTCATCATCAGTCTTACCCACTTGGTTGAAAGTAATGGTGTCACCAATGCCAATATCTACCTGGTTTTCAGCAATTAGCATATGGTCAAGAGCAATCTCCTGGTCATTTTCAGGTAGGCGTCCTTCCTTGACTTTGAAGTGGTTGACTTGGCTATCTAAGGCATTAAAGTTTGGAAAAATCCGGTAGAGTAGTTCTGAGTTCTCAGATTGGCGGTCGACAGTCTTATAGGGTAAACTATCGATTCCATCCACCTTTCCTAAAGCCTCCAAATCTTCTTTGCGGATCCCCCAAGTGGATTGGAGGGAAAGATCCTCTAAGTAATAATCATCATAGTATTGGTTAGACGTATTTAACATATTTGGCGCCGCGGCTCGGATCCCTACAAAGAAACCCGTACCTAATAGGATAATTCCAAAGAGGGCTAGAAAGCGTGCCCAGGAATTTCTAATCTCCCGCCAAGCATTCTTCCATAAAGCTGTTTTCTTCATGCCTACCACTCAATCTCTTCTACTTGCTTAGGGTCGTCCTGGGTAACATTGGATTCCACCTGACCGTTTTTAATCCGGATCACCCGGTCAGCCATGTGGGCAATGTTTTGGTTGTGGGTAATAACAACGACTGTGGTTCCATTGTCTACTGACTGTTTTTGTAAGAGCTTGAGCACTTGTTGGCCGGTGTCATTATCCAGGGCCCCAGTAGGTTCATCACAGAGTAAGAGTTTGGGGTTCTTAGCAATAGCCCGAGCAATCGATACCCTTTGCTGTTCCCCACCAGAGAGTTGGGCGGGGAAGTTATTTTCCCGGTCTGCCAAGTTCACTTCCTTTAAAACCTCGCTAGCGGTAAAGGACTGGTCAGCAATCTGCTCAGCCATTTCCACATTTTCCTTAGCAGTAAGGTTAGGAATCAGGTTATAAAATTGAAAAACAAAACCCACATTATCGCGGCGATAAGCGGTGAGCTCGCGTTCATTAAAGTTGGCAATGTTCTTTCCAGCCACCCAGATTTCACCACTAGTGGCTTGGTCCATGCCGCCTAAAATATTTAAAACCGTTGACTTTCCGGCTCCTGAAGGCCCTAGGATAACCACAAATTCCCCTTCTTCAATAGTGAAGGAGACATTGTCGTTAGCAATCACTTGGCTATTACCTTGGCCATAGCTCTTGCAAACATCTTTTAGTTCAATATAAGACAAGTTGATCACCCTTTTTGTGAATAATTCTTCTTAGATAATATAATTATACTAATTTCTCATGAAAGAAACAAAAAAGCAACTGATAGCGTTCGCTGAAAATGGTCTCCCTATCAGTAATATGATAGAGTAAAAATAAGTAAATAAAATAAAGAACAGGAGATTTTTACATGCCCAACTTAGAAAATGTCCGTCTCATTGCTATCGATATGGATAAGACCCTCATTACCGATAGTGGTGACCTGCCCGACCGCTTCTCCAGCCTGGTAATAGAGCTTAGCCAAGTCGATGTCTTGGTTGCTATTGCTAGCGGCCGACCCAACTATACCTTAAAAGCCATGTTCCCTCACTTAGAAAACCAAATCGCTTTTATCTCCGATAACGGCGGTTATGTTAGCTACCAAGGTCAAGCCCTCTACCAGAAATTAATTGACCCTAAGGACTACCAAGCTATGGCCCGCTTTACCCAATCCATTCCCGGTAATATTGGGGTTCTATGTGGCTTAGACGGGGCCTATGTCGCCAAGGAAGCCAAGCTTTATGACGAAGCCTTGCGCTATTACTACTACCAACTCAATTATGTGGATGACTTGACCCAGCAAGACCTTCCAGCCAATAAATTCACCATCTACCTACCTAATAACGATAGTAAGGCCCAGAATGACCAAGCCTACGCCCCCAAATTTGGGGATGACTTCTCCGTTGCCGTATCGGGCTTGGACTGGATTGACATCACGGCTCTTGGCGTTGACAAGGGCCAAGGCATTAGCCACTTAGGCCAGGCAGAAGGAATTTCTCCCCAAGAAATGCTAGCCATTGGTGATAACTATAATGATATCCCCATGCTAGAAGTGGCTGAATTTAGTTATGCCGTAGCCAATGCCCATGATGATATCAAGGCGGTTGCCAAATACCTAGCCCCCTCTAATAACGACCAGGGGGTTATCCAAGTCATGGAAGCTGTCCTCCAAGCCAGGCAAGTTTAAAGCTTAAATAAACAAAAATGCCTCAGCCCTGCGCTTATTGCATGGGTTGAGGCATATTTATTATTCATCGATTAATTTAGCAAAAATCATCTTACCCGCATTGGTTTGAATGGCGCTGGTTACTTCGACTTCAACCTCTTCATCCATATGCAAGCGTCCTTCTTCCACCACAATCATGGTCCCATCATCCAAGTAACCGACCCCTTGTTGGCGTTCGGTCCCTTTTTTAATGATATGGACTTGCATGCGATCTCCAGGAATAACCACGGTCTTCATAGCATTGGCTAATTCGTTTAAGTTAAGAACCTTAATTTGATGGAAATGGCTGACCTTATTGAGATTATAGTCATTGGTCACGACCACCCCATTGACTTCCTTAGCCAGTAGCAGCAACTTCAAATCCACTTCTTCCTCTTCTTCAAAGTCGCCCGCATAAAATTCCACCGGCAAGTCCTCTAGGGCTTGGATCGCATTTAAAACATCTAAACCCCGCCGTCCCCGGACCCGCTTAGAGGCATCGGAAGAATCGGCAATGTATTGGAGTTCCTTGAGGACAAAGTTGGACACTAAAATCGTCCCTTCGATAATCCCAGTCTTTAAGACATCCAGAATCCGACCATCAATAATGACACTGGTATCCAATATCTTATAGGGCTTGAAGTTTTCCCAAGCTGCGCTCTCTTGCCCCGACTCCTTGTCGGACTTGGCTGGGCTAGGCTCATTTTCAGCCTCCTCTTCGTCACTAGCAGTCTCCTTGTCTTGGACACGGTCCCGTAAATTACTAATACGAATATTACGGAAGAAGGCCAGTATTTCATCACTCTTCACCCAGAGGACAAAATACCCTAAAAATGCAAAGAGAATGGTCAGAACGACCGGCAAGACATTACTAATAAAGTAAATATCCAAGGCAATCAAAGGAATATTAATCAACCAAGCCAGAATCAGCCCCATAACAATCCCTAAGAGGGCGATGAGGATATTGCTGATCGGTAGATCGCGAATCTCCTTCTCTAAACGTCTGACCAGTTTCTTTTCAAGTGGTTCTAATAATTTAATAAGAATTAGAAAAATAAGTGCTCCAATGATGATATTAATCCACGCTTGATTAACAAAGGTGTGAGACAAATTGGTCCACCGCCATAAGATGGGGAGGAGATAGTAACCAAAGCCTGCGCCCACTAATAACCACAGAAAATCAATAATCTTGGCCCATACATCTAATCGTTTCATCTTGTCACCTCCTTTCAATAACTATTATTTTATTTTCTATTACATTATACACAATATATCTTTTAAGTGTTAGTTAATTATACTCCCTATCGCCCCTGAGGGGGAAAGACTTCTTTGAGAACTTGGGTCAGGGTCTTGGCACCAATAATTTCAATGTCTTGACTATCTGTCGCCAGGCCTTGGAGATTCCCATAGGGGATAAAAATCCGTTTAAATCCTAATTTTTCCGCTTCTTGGATCCGTTCATTAATCCGGGAAATCCGGCGAATTTCACCGGTTAGGCCAATCTCACCCACAAAGCAATCGCTGGCCTGGGTCTCCTTCTCCCAGTAACTGGAAGCCACAGCTATAGCAATAGCTAGGTCAATGGCTGGTTCATCGAGCTTAACCCCACCGGTTGACTTGAGATAGGCGTCTTGGTTCTGCAGCATGAGATGGGCCCGCTTCTCTAAGACCGCCATAATGAGAGTGACCCGGGAATAATCCAAACCACTGGCCGTGCGACGGGCATTACCAAAGGCCGTGGCCGACAAGAGGGCTTGGATTTCGGTTAGGATCGGCCGGGTTCCTTCCATGGAAGCGACCACAGCGGACCCATTGGCCCCCATGAGCCGTTCTTCTAAAAAGAGCTGGCTGGGATTGGTGACCTCTTCCAGGCCCTGGCTTTTCATATCAAAAACTCCGATTTCATTGGTCGAGCCAAAACGATTTTTGACCGCTCTGAGGATCCGGAAGGTGTTATGCTTTTCTCCTTCCAAGTACAAGACCGTGTCCACCATATGTTCGAGAATCCGCGGTCCGGCAATATTACCTTCCTTGGTCACATGGCCGACCACAAAGATGGCGATTCCAGAACTTTTGGCAATATGCATGAGTTCACCAGTCGCTTCTCTGACCTGGCTGACACTGCCGGCCAGGGATTCATTATTAGGATGGACCATGGTTTGGATGGAGTCAATCACCACAAAGTCGGCTTGGGTATCTGAAATAGCCGCTTGAATAGCCAAGAGGTCGGTTTCGGCATAAACAAAAAAGTCCGCATCCTGGTAGCCTAGGCGGTCAGCCCGCATCTTGATTTGATGTAAACTTTCTTCACCGGAAACATAGAGGACCCGGCCACCATTATCACTTAATTGCTTAGCTACCTGGAGGAGCAGGGTCGACTTTCCAATGCCGGGATCCCCACCAATCAGGGCCAAAGACCCAGGGACTACCCCGCCACCGAGGACCCGGTTGAACTCGCCTAGGCCAGTCTTGACCCGCTTTTCTTCCGCCTGGCTGACTTCCTTGAGACGTTCAGGCTTGGCTTTTTTCTGATTGACCTCTGTCCCAGCTTGGCGGATGGGCTTCCCCGCAATCACTTCCTCTTCCAGGGTATTCCAAGCCCCGCATTGGGGACATTTCCCATACCACTGAGGTGATTCATAGCCACAAGCCTGGCAGGTGTAGACAGTTTTTCGCTTCTTTTTTGCCATTCCTTCCCTCTACTTTCTCTTATTGTCCGGAACTTCCAAAACCACCACTCCGCTCCTTCAGACCCCCACTATCTTGGTCAGTTTTCAGGTAGGGAGTAAAAATTCCCTGGGCAATCCGCTCACCCTTCTCAATCACCACATCTTCCAAGCCAAAGTTGAGCAGTTGGACATAGATGTGACCTTCATTGTTGGCATTATTATAGTAGTCACTATCAATAATCCCCACTCCATTAGGTAAGGTGAGGTTACGTTTCCAAGGGTTACTGGACCGAGAAATAATCTGCAGGTATTCATCGTGAGGCATATAGACCTTAAGCCCGGTCGGGACCAGGGTAGGTTGGGTAATCTTCGCTAAATCGCTTGTTCCTTCTCCCGCAGCCGCTTTGACAGCTGCCGACCAGAAGGAAGGCAAAAGTACTTTTTCAGCAGCCTCAATGTCATAGCCAGCCGCAGAAGTGGTTTGCCTTTGAGGCAGGTTAATCCCTTGATCTTTGTAGGAACTGACAATTTCAAATCCTCTTTTTGCCATTACTTTCTTCACGCTCCGCTTCTTTTATCCATTATATAATGGAAGAACCACTTCCCAAAACAAAAGCCAAAGCCTTAAACAAATTTTATCCTTCTTTGCCTAGGAGATTTTTTCCCTTACAATGATTAAGAAATACATCGTCTAGAAGCAATAATAAAGGAGTTTACTATGAATCGTTATACTGTTGCCTTCATTTTTGGCTTGATCGCCTTCGCCATTGCTCTCTACCGTCTCTTCAAAACCCGGGTCCCTGGTAAGGAAAAGTTCGACCATTATTTAAAAATTTCTTTCTGGGTCTTTATCGGTCTGGCCATTATTGCTGCTTCTTTCGGCCAATACCTGGGTTTAAGATAAAGTATTATATTGATGAGCATGCGTTCTGCTTTTGAAATTTGGTCGTTAAATGCCATGACACCGGCTCGAGCGCAAGATCTCTCGCCTAGCGAGCTTCAAGAGTCTGGGACAAAAGTCTCAGACTCTTTTCAAAATACGAACTATCTAATCAAAACGTGTTCCAAAAGTCAGCCCTGACGTCCACTTCACGAACTATGTGCGATAGGCTTGCGCCTATCTTCCATAGTTTGTTCCAGTGGTTCAGGGCTCTTTTGACTTTTGTCACACTCTCTAATTCACATCGCTTGCTTATCCATGGCTAACGACCTATTTCAAAATGTCACTCCTGCTCATAACTAGCTAATTAATGAATCTAATTTTATAGATTGTTATCGATCATAAATAATAAAAGACAAAAAGCGAGCCTAAGTGATTATTAATACCTAAGCTCACTTGGGAATAGTCCCTTCTCTTTATCCGTGGATTAATCCCGTTTTAATTCTCTTAATTGGTCAAAGAGTTCTTGGTTGGCTTGCAACTTATCGCGGTTTCCATAAACTACAATCTTAGCATCATCCATCACTTGACTAACGGTATCATTGAGCGCCAGTAAGTCTTCTTGCTGGGTATGGATGAGGTCAGAAAATTCCTGGTTTAGGTCGGACTTGCTTTGCTTACAGAAGTAACGCTTTAATTTGAGGGCGTTGACTTCTTTAGGGGTCAGTGGATACTGGTAATGGGTCAGGGAACCAATAATCCGCTGTTCGACAAAGTCTGGATTTAAATCTAAGTCTTTAAAGGACTGGTCCATATTTTGGTAGACTGCTAGACTTTGTTTCAGATGGGGGTCACGGTAGGAATAAGCTAAGACCCCGCCAGCAGGACTCATGGAAAGCCCCGCCCCATAGGCTCCCGCTTGGTATGGTGACCCCAATAAGTTGGACTTTATATATAGTGAGTTGGCCTTTGGCCAGCTCTTTTTTGTTGCTTACAGTTCTTGCTTATTTCTTGCCGACACATTTACTCAGAAATTTAAACTTGTCAAGAGGAAGAGCGTAGCGGCTCTTGATAAGTTTAAAGTTTATGTGTAATCATTAAGCGGCGAAAGAAGCGTGATGAAGACGAAATTCTATAGGACTCCTAAAATCTAATTTTCTTTGATTCTTTCACCATTGTAATAGATTATAAAATCTTCAATCGCTTGTGCTAATTCTTCAAAGGAATGATAAGTCCGACCATAGTAGACTTCTTGTTTTAGTAGACTAAAGAAATTCTCCATTGGCGAATTATCTAAGCAATTTCCTTTACGAGACATACTTTGAAAAATTCGGTGATCCTTCAAGAGCCGGGTGTAACTTTTCATTTGATAGGCCCAGCCCTGATCAGAATGAAAGGTTCTTCTGTATGGACATAATTTACTTGCTTCAATGGCAGCTTGTAGCCCCTCCAACATGCTTTGTCCATTAGGCTGATGTGTTATCTTAAAAGAAATAATTTCTCGATTAAATAGATCCATGTAAGGATCTAAATAGAGTTTTCCAGTTTGATAATTCCCAGAATCATCGGCATAGTAGTATTTAAATTCTGTTGTGTCTGTTGTTATTTTTTGATAAGGAATGGTCGAATCAAACCGCCGGTTGATACGATTTGGCGCTATCTCTCCAATCGTTCCTTTGTAGGAATTATATTTTCTTGTCTTTCTAGTATAGCTAGTGACCTGTATCCCCATAATTTTCATTAGGCGTTGAACTTTGTTTTTACTGACCTTATAACCACGGGAAAGCAGTTCAGCTCGCATTCTTCGATAACCATAATCCTTATGGGTTTCTCTGATGTCTTTCATTTCCTCTTTTAAATCGGCATCCTTATCAATTTCCTCATCTTTATTTTTCCAATAAAAGTAGGTCGATTTAGGAAACTTTAAAACGCTAAGAATATCTTTTAAAGCATATTTTTCATCATGGAGACGTGTGATTTCGGTCACTATTTCTTCTTTTCTCGCTTGACTCTTTGAGCCACACGTCTCCTCAATCCTTTTAAAAATTTGTTCTCAATTTCTAAATCCGTAATCCGTTGTTCAAGTTCCTTTATTTTTGCTTCACTTAACTGATTGGTTTCGCTGCTATCCTTTATTTGATTGATTTGTGATTTCTTTTTAGACACTTTAGGTGGCCTTCCTTTCCTCGCGGAAAGGCCATCAAGTCCTCTTTCATGATAAGCTCTTCGCCAATTAGCGATTAGACTTGGATTATTCATGTTTAATGAATTGGCCAATTCGCGATAACTCATTTCCGTACTTTCATACAATTCTATCGCATTTAATTTGAATTCAACAGTATAAACCTGTTGAGTCCGCCTTTTCTTTAAACCATCTACACCAAATTCATAATAGTTATTAACCCACCTTCGTAAAATAGAAGGATCTATTCCTGCTTTATTAGCTAAGGTTCGATAACTTCCTTTTTTCGCAATATAGTCTCCTACTAAATTCAGTTTAAATTCTAATGAATATTTAGACATAAAAATAACCCCCAAAAGTTGAATTCTTAGTCCAACTTTTGGGGGTCACTACAAATCGCCCGATTGGACCGTGTAGGATGCACTTGAGGTTGTGTTTTCAGCGGGTTTTTCTGACTTTTGTTCATTAGCTTCAGGACTTGCATCTGACTTTCTTAATTCCCATTTTAGAACATAGCGGCCGTTACCAACATAGTCGACCCGATATTGTTTGTATTTAGACCAGTCAGCATGTTGATGACCAAAGGCCATGGCTTCTTCAACAGTCTTAAAAGTTTGGTCTTCTTTTTGCCAACCATCTTCTACTCTAGTCGTGTCCGCTTTAGCTGGTTTTTCACTTTCTTGAATAACTTCGCTGCTTGGTTTTGTTGTTGAAGTTTCTGCCTTGACAACTAATTTGTCGCCAGGGTGGAGCATGTAGTTAGCGCCTAATTTATTCCAGGACATCAAGTCTTGGATACTTACCCCGTACTTGTTACTGATTCTCCAGAGAGAATCGCCGGATTGAACTGTGTAGGAAGCGCTAGGAGTTGTGCTTTCAGCAGGTTTTGCGGCTTCACTTGGTTTTTCAGTACTTAGTTTTCTTGTTGGAACTTCTGTCTTGTCAGGTGCTTGAACCACTAACTTGTCACCTGGATGTAACATGTAGTTAGCGCCTAACTTGTTCCAAGTCATGAGGTCTTGGATACTTACGCCATGCTTGCGACTGATTCTCCAGAGAGAATCGCCGGATTGGACGGTATAGGGGCCACTGACAGCTGGTTTTTCAACCGCTTTGTTGGTCGCTACAGGTTTTTCACTGTTTGTTTTGACTGAGCTTGTCGTTTCAGTGTTTTGACCACTCGCTTGAGGATTCTTCAATTCCCATTTAAGGACAAAGCGATTAGGGCCGGCGTAATTGACCCGGTATTGTTTATACTTGGACCAATCTGCGTGTTGGTTCCCATAGGTCATCGCTTCATCAAGAGTTTTGAAACTGTGCCCTTCTTGAACCCAGCCACTGGATGCACTACCTGGATTAGCTTCTGCTAAGACTTCTGGTGCATCTGCCACTTGTAAAGCTGCCGACGACAATAAGGACAGTGATGCCAGGCTAATCCATTTATTATATTGATTCATTTTTTGATTTCTTGCTTTCATTTTAATAACCTCCCTTAGGGAAAGACGGCATACCATGCTCTCTTTTCACTTATATTATAACAAGCCCTCAATAGGAGTTAAAGTCATATTGTAACATTTCTGTAATATTAACCATTCCTTAAACTTTCTAATGCTATTTTCCGAAAAAGTAGTGAAAGTCCTTATTTATAGGCGTTTTTATAAGTTTTCATTAACTTTATAAGTAAAGAAAAGCTGATCAAAGCTTGCTTTATGACAAACTTCTGTAATATTTACGTAATATTATTTCATCGACTAGTTAAGAAAATAAAGAAAGTAAGCGTTTCCTAAGGGGCGATCCCCATGTTTCATTAGCTGGAAAAGTGGTATCATAGGGACAAATAAGGAACGTGCGGTTCCATAAAGGAGTGAACAGTGTGCCAGTCAAAAAGTTGGAAGCCAATATCACCCAATCCATGGTCAAAGAAGAAGTTCATGTCTTAAAGGAAATCCTTGATGACACCACCCATAAGATGGTGGGGGACCAAGTCTTTGAAATGATCCAAGGTTTGGTTGACCTCTCCATGAAAGAAGACTACAAGCAACTGGAAAGTGTCGTCGCCCAGCTCAGTAACGATGAAATGGTGGTTGTTTCCCGCTATTTTTCGATTTTGCCGCTACTAATTAATATTTCTGAAGATGTCGATTTCGCCTATGAAATCAACTATCAAAACAATACCGACCAAGACTACCTGGGTAAACTCGCCTTAACCATTGACCGGGTCAGCCAAAGTGACCAGGCCAAGGAAATTCTCGAACACGTCAATGTGGTTCCCGTCCTAACGGCCCATCCGACCCAAGTCCAACGTAAGACCATACTGGAATTGACCAATCAAATCCACCACCTCTTGCGTAAGTACCATGACGTCAAAGCTGGCGTAGTTAACCGCGACAAATGGTATACCGACTTGCGCCGCTATGTTGAAATTATTATGCAGACGGACATTATCCGGGAAAAGAAACTCACCGTCCGTAATGAAATCACCAATGTGACCGCCTACTATAACAATTCCTTAATCCGGGCCATCACCAAGTTGAGCCGGCAATACCGCCACTTAGCGGCTCAAAAGGGGATCGAGCTCGACCAAGCCAAACCCATCACCATGGGTATGTGGATTGGGGGCGACCGCGACGGCAACCCTTACGTTACCGCCGAAACCTTGCTTCTGTCTGCCACCACCCAAAGCGAAGTCATCCTCAATTACTACATTGACAAGGTCCATAAACTCTACCGCAACTTCTCCCTGTCCACTACCCTAGTAGACATTAGCCCCGCCATGGAAGCTTTGGCAGCCAAGTCTAATGACAAGTCCATTTACCGGGAGAATGAGCCTTACCGCCGGGCTTTCCACTATATCAAGGCTAAACTCGAACAGAACTTAGTCGAAGTCAAAAACGGCCTAAAAAGAGATGACCAGGCCCCAACCCCAAGCTACCAAAATGCGGAAGCCTTTAAAGCTGACCTCTTAGTGATTAAGGAGTCACTACTAGCCCATGGCGAAGACGCTCTTTTAACCGGGGACTTCAATGAGTTAGTAGAAGCCATCGATATTTTTGGCTTTTACCTAGCCACTATCGATATGCGTCAAGATTCCAGTGTCAATGAAGCCTGCGTGGCGGAATTATTGAAGTCAGCTAAGATCGTCGACGACTATTCCTCGCTCTCGGAACCAGAAAAAGTTAAAGTCCTCCTCAAAGAATTACTGGAAGACCCCAGACCTCTATCTTCGGCCCATAGCGAAAAATCTGAGCTCTTGGAAAAAGAACTGAAAATCTTTAAGACCGCCCGTTTCTTAAAAGACCAACTGGGCGACCAAGTGATCAAGCAACATATTATCTCCCACACCGAGAGTGTCTCGGATATGTTCGAACTGGCCATTATGCTTAAGGAAGTAGGCCTGGTTGATCCTAAACAAGCTCGGGTCCAAATCGTTCCCCTCTTTGAAACCATCGAAGACTTGGAAAACGCCCAAGGAATTATGGAAGAATTTCTCAGCTATGACCTGGTTCAAAACTGGATCAAAGCCAACCATGGCTACCAAGAAGTCATGCTGGGTTACTCTGACAGTAACAAGGACGGTGGTTACCTATCCTCCGTTTGGACCCTTTACAAGGTTCAACAAGAACTGACCCAACTCGGTGAAGACCACGGGATTAAGATCACCTTTATCCATGGTCGGGGCGGTACCGTGGGTCGTGGGGGTGGCCCTTCCTATGAAGCGGTCACTTCCCAACCTTTCGGCTCCATCAAGGACCGGATCCGTTTGACCGAACAAGGAGAAATTATTGAGAATAAATACGGTAACCAAGATGTGGCCTACTACAACCTGGAAATGTTAGTGTCGGCCGCCATTAGTCGGATCGTGCCGGGCTCCGTTGATAAGAAGGCTGACGTGGAAGACTTCTACCAAGACATGGATGACATTGTCCACTATTCCAACGGGGTTTACCGCCACTTAGTCTTTGATACGCCGGAATTCTATGACTATTTCTTTGAAGCCACACCAATTAAGGAAGTATCCAGCTTAAATATCGGGTCCCGTCCGGCTGCTCGTAAGACCATCACGGAAATCTCTGGTCTTCGGGCGATCCCCTGGGTCTTCTCCTGGTCCCAAACCCGGATCATGTTCCCAGGCTGGTATGGAGTTGGTTCCGCCTTCAAACACTTTATCGACCAAGATGCAGGCAACCTGGAAAAACTCCAAGCTATGTACCAAAGCTGGCCCTTCTTCCATTCCTTACTGTCCAATGTGGACATGGTTTTATCCAAGTCCAACATGAATATCGCCGAGCAATACGCTCAATTGGCAGAAAGCGAAGAAGTCCGCGCCGTCTTTACCACCATTCGCGATGAATGGCAATTAACCAAAGATATTCTCTTAGCCATTGAAAACCATAACGAATTCCTGGCTACCAACCCCTCCTTACGGGCCAGCCTGGACTATCGTCTCCCTTACTTCAATGTCCTAAACTACATTCAAATTGAATTGATCAAACGCCTCCGTCATAATGAACTGGATGAAGACTACGAAAAACTCATCCATACCACCATTAACGGAATCGCCACCGGTTTACGTAACTCCGGTTGATCCTTAAATAAAAAAGTGTTTCCGGAAAGCTTAAATTACAGCTTTCCGGAAACACTTTTTTCAATTCTTTATTATTTTAATTCTTCCCCATAAATTGTCCTTGGAACCACCAGCGGGCAAGGAAGGCTAGGGCACCGATGGCGAGATATGCGAAAGGCGGTAAGGCCCCGTTCCAGGATGGAGGTAAGATAGCTAGGGCGCCGACCAAGATCAGCATCCACAAGCCGACCACTAGAACCGAGAGCAAGATATAGCGACCAATGCCGCGTTTGCCCTTTTCTTGACTCATGTCGGGACTGTATTGGTTTAAGACTGCCATCGCTAAGCCCCCCATGACAAAGTTAACCACCAAAGCAGCCGGCCCAAAGGCGGTGGCTGAGTTAGCTTGGTTATTGGATAATAGGGCTGACAAGCCAGCGATAATAGAGAAGAGTCCGCCCACAAAGAGGGCCCCTTCTACCCAATGCATCCAGAAAGGTGCAGGGGCTAATTCCTTAGCGGTGGGTTGTTTTTCCAATTCTTCGGCGTATTGGTAGGGTTGACCGTAGAGCTGTTGGGCGGTTTGGCCACTCGCTTGAGTCTCCACCAAGCTGGTTAAGATCTCATGGAGGACTTCGGTCTTATTCCGACCGCGTAAGTCCTTATCTTTAATGGCCTTTTCAAATTGGAAGACAAATTCCTTATTGCGCTTGGTTAATTGAGGATAGAGGGTCTTATTTTCGGCTTCATATTGGTCGAGTTGGGCCTGGCGTTCGGCTGCTTGGTCGGTTTTTTTATCTTGATTGAACACGACGTCCACCTCCTAAACATTGAAGCGGAAGAGCATGACGTCGCCGTCTTGGACCTCATAGTCCTTGCCTTCCGAACGGTAGCGGCCAGCTTCCTTGCAGGCTTGGATACTGCCGTATTCGACCAAATCATCGTAGTGGACGGTTTCTGCACGAATAAAACCACGTTCAAAGTCGGAGTGAATAATCCCCGCTGCTTGAGGCGCATGCATGCCCTTCTTAAAGGTCCAGGCCCGGACTTCTTGTTCCCCGGCCGTAAAGTAGGTGGCTAGTCCTAGTAACTTGTAAGCTTGTTGGATCAAGACATCTAAGCCGGATTGGTCCATGCCCAAGTCTTCTAGGAACATGTCGCGGTCTTCCTCATCCATGGTGGCTAGGTCTTCTTCTAACTTAGCTGAAACCACCACCACTTCGGACCCTTCTGCTTGGGCTAATTGGCGGACTTGCTTGACATAGTCATTGTCCCCATCACTAGCATCATCTTCGCTGACGTTAGCCACATAGAGGACCGGTTTCATGGTTAAGAGGAATAATTGCTTAGCTACCGCCTCTTCTTCTTCGTTGAAGTCAACGGTCCGGGCTGGTTTCCCCGCTTCTAAGGCTTCCTTTAATTTCTTCAGGGTGTTGGCCTCGGTCACGGCATCGTGGTCTTTAGACTTAGCCATTTTTACCGCTTTTTCATAGCGCTTATTGACACTTTCCAAGTCAGCTAGGACTAATTCCAAGTTAATGGTTTCGATGTCATCTTGGGGGTTGATGCCGCCAGAGACGTGGGTAATGTTCCCGTCATCAAAGCAACGGACCACGTGGCAGATGGCGTCCACTTCCCGGATGTTAGCTAAGAACTTGTTGCCTAATCCTTCCCCCTTGCTGGCCCCCTTAACAATCCCGGCAATATCGGTAAATTCAAAGGTAGTTGGGATGGTCTTTTTAGGTTGGTAGATTTCACTAAGCTTCCACAAACGTTGGTCGGGCACTTCCACAACCCCCACATTAGGGTCAATGGTCGCAAATGGGTAGTTAGCGGCTTCCACTTGGGACTTGGTTATGGCGTTAAATAAGGTAGATTTCCCCACATTAGGCAAACCCACGATTCCTGCTGTTAAAGGCATGGTTTTTCGGTCACTCTTTCTCTTTAAAATTCATCATCTTCACTTAGCCAGTTCTTAGTTGCGGGCCAGCTTTTCGTCTGCAGCAGCTGGCGCCTATACTACTGGCGGTTACTTGCCTTGGTCATCATGGCCAATGACTTTTTTCATTTTCTTTTCAAATTCACGACGCGGCATCATGACAGATTGACCGCAGCCTTGGCACTTCATGCGGATATCAGCCCCCATTCGGATCAACTTCCAGGCATTGGTCTTACACGGATGGGGCTTCTTCATTTCCACAATATCATTTAAATCATAATTCTTTTCAGCCATCTTCTTCACCTCAATCATCAAAACGAATGTCTAAAATATCCAAGATCCGGGTGAGGTCTTCTTGGGATAGGTATTCAATTTCAATCTTGCCGGCTTGGCCCTTGGGTTTAATCTGCACATTGGTGCCGAACTTATCCATGAGGTGCTCTTCTCCTTCGAGTAAATAAGTTGGCTTTTCGGCCTTATTATTGGCCACTTTGGGAGCTGGTTGGACCGGTTCGTTAAGGTTTTGAACCATTTTCTCCAAGTGGCGGACGGTTATCCCTTCATCAACCACTTTCTTGGCCAGGCGGCTTTGGTCTTTCTTATTTTTCAACCCTAACAAGGTCCGGGCTTGGCCCATGGAAAGTTTTTGGTTTTGGAGGAGCTCTTTGACATCTTCATTTAAGTCTAAGAGTCTCAAGGTATTGGCCAGGTGGGACCGGCTCTTGCCGAGACGTTTGGCGGCTTCAGCCTGGGTCAGGTCGAGTTCATCCATTAAGTTGCGGTAGGCCTGAGCCTCTTCTAGGGGCGTCAGATCTTCACGTTGCAGGTTTTCAATGATGGCGGTCTCGATCATTTGAGCGTCGGTCATTTCCCGGACTAGGGCTGGAATCGTATCATAACCCGCTAGTTTCATGGCCCGGAAGCGGCGTTCCCCGGCAATAATTTCATAGCCCTTAATGGCTGACTTTCTCAGGGTAATGGGTTGTAAGAGCCCTTGTTCTTCAATGGAATCAGCTAATTCTTGCAGGGCGCTGGGGTCAAATTCGGTCCGTGGTTGGTAGGGGTTGGGACGAATCTCATCAAGAGGAATCTCTTGGACCTGGTCTTTGTGACTTTCTCCTGGGCCGCTCTCACTCGCTTCGGCCTCTTGGGCTTCTTGGTCGATGGCTTGAGCCTGTTGAGTCAGGTCGGTGGCTTCATTATCGAAGGAGTCTCCGGGAAAGAGGGCCCCAATCCCCTTACCCAAGCCGCGATTTTTCTTATTGGTCATTTGCGAGCACTTCCTTTGCCAGTTGTAGGTAGACTTGCGCCCCTTTGGAACTCATATCGTAATCAATAATCGATTGGCCATAGGAGGGCGCTTCCGACAAACGCACATTACGCGGGATCAAGGTGTTATAGACCTTGTCACCAAAGTATTTGCGAACTTCTTCCACCACTTCGTTGGCCAGGTTGGTCCGTGAGTCGAACATGGTCATCAAGACCCCTTCAATCTTCAAGTGGGGGTTAAAATGTTTTTGGACCAATTGAATGGTATTAAGCAACTGGCTCAAGCCTTCCAGGGCATAGTATTCACTCTGTACCGGAATCAAGATCGCATCCGCCGCGGTAAAGGCATTAATGGTCAAGTGGCCCAAGGATGGTGGGCAATCGATAATGACATAGTCGTAATTTTCCTTGACCCCATCAATGGCCTGCTTCATCCGGGCTTCCCGGTGGGGGAGGTTAGTGAGTTCCACTTCCGCTCCCGCTAATTGGATGGTGGCTGGGACCAGGACCAGGTTTTCCCGCGATGATTGCTGGATGGTAGTCGCCATATCCACATCATTGACTAAAACGTCATAAATATCCCGTTCGACTTCCGCCTTAGAGATGCCTAAACCACTGGTGGCATTTCCCTGGGCATCACTATCGACTAAGAGCACTTGTTTGTCTGAATAAGCCAGTGCAGCAGCTAAATTGACTGCTGTTGTCGTTTTACCGACGCCGCCTTTTTGATTGGCAATGGCAATGACCTTCCCCATGATAATCCTCCTAAAACTTAGCAATGAAAAAAGGAACGAATGCGTTCCTTAATCCCCGCATTTCTTCCAAGTTAATCATTAACTCTTCGCTATCTTTTCTACTGTATCCGTTAAGCGCTCTTCCCTCAATCAGGAAAAGCGGTCCTTAGCGTATCAAATAAGTCTGCCTGGACGATTGCTGAGCTTTGAAATTGGCCTAAAATCAACCGCTCCAGACCCCAGTCACGAGCTTAAAAACTTATTTGCATCGGTCTCTTTTATTGTATCAAAAAAAGCTTGACTTTGCTCAAGAAATATTAGCTCTTCCACTACGACTTACCCTTAGAGGTAAAGGTCCCGTTTAGAAAAATAAACCACCGCTCCATAATCGACCACCAGACTAGCCACCACCATCACTAATGACGACATGAGAAAATAATGGGTATTTGAACAAATCTTATCCGGATCATAAACAGTAAATAAGGTGGCATAATCCAGCCAATCCAGCTGCTTAGATAATTTCCGAAAAACATCGGCCAGGTAAAAATACAAGACCAGGGGTGTAGAATAGGCCAAGGCCTGGTTACTGTTGTCACTGATCACACTCAGTAACAAGCACAAGGACCCTATCAACATAAAGAGGGCCAGCAATTCCCCGTTAATCTTCGCCAGGTCAAAAAAGTCAAAGACTTGGTCCGGTAAAAAGACTTTACCAACTAAAGCCCCAAGGAAGGCCACTAAGGCCAGGAAAAATAAGACCCCTTTAAAGACTAGGATTTGGCTCATTAAGAACTGCTTTCTCGAAACCGAAGCATTGAGGAAATAGACTAAGGAAGTATCCCCCAGAAGTTTAGCTGTCAAGCGGACCGCTAAAACAATGACCACCATCATGAAAATGTAAATGGCAATGGAATTATAGAAATTAATGTAAAGATAGTCGTTGACATTAGTCACATCCCCCTCCATGCCAAAGGCCATCAACATGTTGTCAGGCAGGCCTTTGAGCATGTCGGCATAGCCAGCATTACTATTGACCCAAGGAAAGACCGCTAACAGAGATACTTCTGCAATGAAGACTAATAGGGTCACCAGGGTCAAAAAGCTTCGATTCATTTTTAAGGCAGTTTGACAGATCACTTTTACAGGCATCTTATTCGCCCTCCCCGTAATATTTTTGAAAAATCTCGCGTAAAGTCACCTTTTCACAATCCAAAGCAAGAATGTCGTGTTGGGCTAATTCGCGGACTAGGTGATTGCAATCGCCCAAAAGAGCCAGCCGGTAAGTCTGATTTCCTAAGTCCTCGACCCCACTTAGGTTGGGACTAAGGCCTTCCTTATCGCCCAACTTCACTAGCAAAAAGTCTTGCATTTCCGCATGGAGTTCTGCGATTGAGAGTTCTTTAACGATTCTTCCCGCTTTGATGATACAAATGTCATCCGCAATCCGCTCAACCTCCTCCAAGACATGGGAAGAGAGAAAGATGGTTTTCCCCTTGGCCTTTTCCTCCTTTAAGAGCTGGATCAATTCTTCCTGCATGAGGGGATCTAGGCCCGTACTGGGTTCATCCAAGATAATAATGTCAGGATCACACATAAAGCAAGCCACCAGGGCCAGTTTCTGCTTCATCCCCTTGGACATCTTGGGGATAGGAATGTCCATGTTTAAATGGAAACGCTCGATTAGACTTTGAGCCCGGCTGGGATTTGGGTCATGGTGGATCTTCCCCTGCATAGCCAGGAAATCTTGGGCTGATAAGCCACTGGGAAAGACAATTTCTCCAGGCAAGTAACCCAGCTTATCCTTGACCCGGTCTGCTTCCTGCCAGCAATCATAACCATTAATAGTCAAAGACCCCGAGTCTGCCTTTAAAAATCCCATCAGATGGCGGATAGTGGTCGATTTTCCCGCCCCATTCGGTCCGATAAAACCCATCACTTGTCCGGCATCGACTTCAAGGCTAAGGTCAAAGATACCCTTCTTATTCTTAAAAGACTTGGTCACATGATCAATTTTAATCAAGTGCTTCACCCCCGAATAACTTCATTCTTAGGATAACTTGCTGGATTCTTCTAGGAAGGTTTCCTCAACAAGTCCCTTATATTTGAATAAAATTATACTCTAAAATATATAATTTGAAACCCCTATTTTTAGCCAAGAAAAAAAGAGAGCCGGTCCCAAAAGACCAACTCTCTAGAAAATTCTTTAGATGACTTCACTGTTAAGCGATATGGAAAAACTTGCGCAGACGTTCTGCCTGCTTGTGACCGATAATGACATCCAGTTGCCGGCCCTTAGCGATAGCGGCGACATAAACGATAACACCCACACTAGCCAGTACTAGTAATTCCACTATGGCGCCCAAGCGATTAGGGGCGCCGATAACGACCTTGAAAAAGATCAAGAGTAGACCATCAGCCAGTAGCATGAGTCCACTCGCCTTCAGAGCCCCTGATAAGCGCGACAAGATCGCCTTGGCTCCTAACTTTACCTGCGAGCGAATGACCAGTAGGTAGTAAACACACATATAGACGAAGGCCAAGATGGAGGCATACATAGCCCCCTCACTACCAAAGACCGCCAGGAGCGGAAATTGAACGATCAACTTCATCGCTACCCCAAAGACAATCCCAATCATGGCCCGTTTTTGGTCATCCATGGCTTGGAGAACCATCACTAAAACCGAGAAGAGTCCCATGGGAATCGCCATCACTGAAGAGACCTGTAAGTACCATTCACCTAGGGGGTCATAAATCCCATAGAGGAGTTGGTAAACCGGACCAGCAACCAGGGCCATCCCCAAGGAAGCCGGTAACATAACTAGACTGAAAAGATTCAAGGTATGTAAGATCACTTCCCGAGTTTTGGTGAAGCTGGCCTTGACCTTTTGTGTCAACTTGGCCCGGCGGTAGTGGGTCAATTCCCGAATATAGGTATCGGTCACCACTGGAACCGAAGTCGAAGCAATGGCGGTCGCAAAGGAGAGGATGATTTGAATCACCCGCCGCGCATTAGCGTTGAAGACCCCATATTGGTAGACTAGTTGATCATGGGGTAAGTCACTCACCTGCTGCATCATCGGCATATAGGTATTCATATCGATCAAATTGATGGCTTCAACAATTGACCCGGTGATGACAAAGGGAATGGCCACCCGGACAATCTCGAATAAGAGGCTTTTGGTAGACACCGTATTGGTATCCACATAACCTTCTGGCATCTGGTACTGGTCCTTATCACGGATATAATAGAAAACCAAAGTGATAATGGCTACCACCGCACCGATAAAGGCCGCAAAGGTGGAGTGTCCAACCGCTGCCGCCACCGAGCCATCTAAGAGTTGGCGGATCACATAAACCGCCACCAGCATATAGGCTACCCGGGCGATCTGCTCGGTCACCTGGGAGATGGCACTCTGCTTCATCTCCAGATAGGCTTGAAAGCCCCCTCTAAGAATAGATAAGAGGGGGATCACGGCCAAGGCCGGCACCAAAGAGCGGATGACTAAGACCACATCCTCTTCGCTAGCCGCAGGTAAATTCTGCGACAGGGCCGGCGCTGCCAGGTAAAGGAGGAGGGCACAGACTAGACCGGTGATGGTCATTAGAATGGTCCCACTCTTAAAGAGCCGGCGACTGGTCCCATATTCTCCCCGGGCCATGTAATTGGTCATCTGCTTAGAAATGGCGGCCGGCACGCCAGCAATGGCCACCGATAAGAAAATCAAATAATAATTGTAACCAATACTATACAAGGCATTGGCCTGGGTTCCCGTATGGGGGTCTCCAATCCAACGCATCCAAGGAATAATATAGAGGACCCCGATGATCCGTGAGACCATACTGGATATGGACATCCAGGCCGATCCTTCATTCAATTTGGCTTTTGCGCGTGCTTCCTGGTCGATGGTTTCCAGGTCTTTTTCATTTTTTGGCATCATTACTCTCCCAGAATTGTTTGACATGTTTTTTATACATCATAATCCTACTTATTGTACTCAAATTTAGCCATCAATTCAATACAACTTCCCTTGGCTCTGTCAGTCAGCCCCTTAAGCTCCATCGCTCTAGGGCAAAAATTGCCTGAGCTTTAGGCAGTTTTTTGCTATAATGGGAGCTGTTAGACAAGATTTCGCTTATGTTTAGTAAAATAAATATAAAAGCAATTACACAATTAGCAAAGGACTATTATGATTTTTAAAGAAATTTCAGCCGATCAACTTGAACACTTTCAACAAAAGCAGCCCGACCGTCACTTCTTTACCCAGGGCGCTGACTACCAACGCCTGGCCGAAAGCAACCAGACCACTTCCAAAATCCTGGCGGTCGTCGAAGGCGAGTCCCTACTGGCTTATGCCACCTTCATCTACTACCCCTACAAAAAGTTTTTCTACAAGGTGACCACCCAATTCGGTCCCATTATGGATTACACTAACCAAGACCTGGTCGATTTCTACTTCCACCACTTAAAAAATTACTTTAAGAAGAATTGGCGGGTCCTCTGTGTCCGGGTCAACCCCTTCCTCAATGAACGCTACTTCTCCGATGTCGACTTTATCGAGGATAATCCCCAAGCAAATGAGGTAGATAAGATCCTTCAGGCGGAAGGCTATATTAAAACTGACCATGACCTCTTCGATGATCCCACCCTGGCCACTCGTTGCGTCTTTTCCAAGGATTTGACCGGACTCACTAAGGATAATCTCCTGAAGCATGTCTCGCAAATTGCCCGCTACACCATCAACCGCACTATCAAGGAAGGCGTGCAAGTGCGGCCACTAAATATTTACGATGAAGCGGACTGTAAAATCCTCGATGCCATCAACCAAGAGACCTCAGAGCGGATTGGTTTTGAACTTAGAGACGCTAAATACTTCAAAAATCTCAAAAACATCCTCAAAGACGACCTCATCCTCGCCCTGGCCTATATTGATTGTGACTACTTCCTGAGCCAAACCAAAGAGACCATCGCCAAGCTCAAAGAAGAACGTCAGGACCTGGAAGACAAACTCGCCCTGGGTAAGGTCAACCCTAAAAAGACCAAGAATAAAATCCGCGAGCTCAATGAAAATATCGGTATTTGGGAAAAGAAAATTGAAAAGATCCAAAAGTTGAAGGAAGAAGAAGGCAATATCGTCAACCTGGCCTGCGCCAGCTTTATCCAATCGGCTGAGGACTTTATTTACTTCTCCAGTGGCGCCTTCAGCAAGTTTACCCGCTTTGAAGGGCCCTACGCCATCCTCTACCGTATGCTCCTAGAGGCCATTGACAAGGACTTTAGCTACTTTAATTTCTATGGGACCAGTAGCGACTTTTCTGAAGAGGGACCTGATTACGGCGTCCTCCAATTCAAGCGTAACTTCAAGGGGAATATTGAATGGTTCATGGCCAACTACGAATTAAGAAATGCCCTAGGGAAAATTGTTTCTTGGTAAGACTGACCGCTAGCTATAGTAAAAATAAGACGCTGGTGAAGCTACACATGCTCCACCAGCGCCTTTTTCTTGTGGACATTATTGACTAAAGCTTCTTTTTACTCGCTCAAAACCTTCCCTTAGAGCGGTCTAATACTTGTTGAGCTTTCATCTTATATCTATCTAAAGCCCATCAAAGGATCTACCCTTATTTTGTTTTAGCTAATTCTTGACAAGATAATTGGTAGAATAGGCCCGTAACCCCCACATTGACTAAAAGGAATAAAACCAGTTCAGCCAAGCTAAAGTCTTCAAGCGATCGACTGCGTAAGGCCACCATGACTTGAGAGTAAGGATAGAACGGCACCAAGTTTTCATTGATGAAGAGCAAGACAAAGCCACCCATAGCACCTAGGGCAGAAAGGCCCACTGACTGGCTAAAATTTCTGCTTTTAGAAAAGAGATAACTCTGAATAGAAAGAATGCTTGCCGAGGCCAACACTGACAGGGCAAGCCACTTTAAATTGACCAAGACATCCAGCGATAAAGCCAGGTCTGCAGCCAACACGCCTCCAAGATAAACTAAGAAAAGCATGACCTGGACGAGAACGACGATTCCAAGAACTGCTATCAGTTTACTAAAAAGCAGCTTCCAAATCGATACGGCATTGGCTCGAAGCATTTCGATATTTTTTCTTTCAAATTCTTGATTTAAGCTCATCGCCATAAATATAGCCAACATGGGCGCCGATAAAACCTGGCTGTAATAAAAAGTCAGCTGGCCCCACATGACTTGATATTGGGTACCTTCAGTAAAAACGGACTGGTTGGCAAAATAGATCCCCAAACCAATAAAGCTGGCTATGGCCAGAAAGACCAAGCCGATACAGAATAATTGGACTTTTCTCAATTTATACCATTCTTGTGCTAGATAGTCTCTCATGCTAAGGTCCTCTTTCTGGCAATCATAGCCCGGACGACAATCGCTATGATAGCTAGGTAAAGCAAATAAAGCAGTAAGCGTAATCCCAGACACCCATCCAAAACATAGTTGTAAGAACTACCATCAATCAGGTTAAATTTATAGGGGGCTAAGTAGCCTGCCCCTAAAAAAGGCAGGATAAAACTCCAAAGCGCTGAGGTTTTTGAGGCTAAAACCAGTCCAAAAAAGCCACCCATAAAACCTAAGGATAACAAAAGCCCTTGTTTTTCGATCACCAGCGCCAGGAATAAATAAAGAGTGATCAAGCTGAAACTGGCCAGAAATTGTCCAGTCACTTGCAGGAGACTGATTGATAGAGGAACATAGGCCCCATGGCTATAGGCATATAGAGTCACAAGCCCGGTTTGGACGATTGCAATCAGCAGGAAAAATAAGGCCGTGAGGAGCAATTTACTATCAAAAATCTTCAGTGTGCTTCTGCCATTGGCATTTTGCAGTTTAAAGGTCTGCCCCATTCTTTCATTGTTAACAATTCGACTGGTAAAAATACTAATGGCTATGGGGAGTAAGAGGCTGTTAACGGTTTGATTGTTAAACAAGACCCCTACCGCATCTAGTTGGCGGCTGGAAAACTCACTACCTAAACTAACTAGATTCCATAGCAAGGCTATTAGCATCAGGATGACTGCGATCGAAAATGACCGGGTTCGGCGACTCTTTAAAAGTTCGATTTGTAAAGCTTTCACCATCCTATACCTCCTTGGTTAACTGTAGAAAAATATCTTCCAAACTTTCCTGTTTGGACTCGATTCTAAAAAGCGGGAAACCCGTCTCAACCAAGGCTTTAGCGACCATGGCGACTTTGTCATCAGTCGTTGTCTTTATTTTCAAGAGATGGTCCGCCACTTCGAAGTCATTGGGCCCATAGTATTGACTTAACAAGCGCTCTAAGGCCTGGCATTCAAATTCTCCGCGAAACTCAATCCAATGATTGGCCTTGATTTGGTCAATTTCGCCTTCATAGACCAGTCGCCCCTGGTTAATGATGCCCACCCGATCAGCCATCTGTTCAATTTCCGATAAAATATGACTGGAAATAAAGACGGTCAAGCCCTGAGTTTTGGCTAGATTAATAATCAATTCTCTGACCTCGTGGATACCGCTAGGATCTAAGCCGTTGGTCGGTTCGTCAAGAAGTAAGATTTTGGGTTGCTTAACTAAGGCAAAGGCAAGGGCTAAGCGCTGTTTCATTCCTAAAGAATAGTCTTTGGCCAGTTTTTTCTGATTCTTCTCTTCAGCTAAACCGACTAATTCAAGGGTTTTCCAAATATTCCGCTTATCGAAACCTAGCATTTTTTGAAAGACTAGGAGATTTTCATATCCGGTTAAATTGGGATAGTAGGAAGGCTCTTCAATCATTGAGCCGATGTCATTTAAATAATCCCTATTTTCTAAAATGGATTGACCGCCGACTTCAATCTGACCCGATGAGGGTGGGATTAAGGATAGAATCATCTTCATGGTGGTGGTTTTTCCGGCCCCGTTAGGTCCCAAGAAACCATAGATTTCTCCTTTTCTCACGGTAAGACGATCCAAGTCAACCGAATGGTGGCCATTAAAGTCCTTCTTCAAATTTTTAAGTTCAATGATATTGGTCATGTCATGCCTCTTCCTATCAGTAAAACTTTTTGCAATATACTTTTTAGATCATATCTAATTATAGGTTGAAGCAAGTGGACCAGCCTTTACCTAAACTTACAAATCAAAGGGGTAAGCTTACAGTTTTGTAAGCTTAATTGATGTTTATTAACTCAAGGCCTGACTACGCTTAGCTGTGCTTATATCTAACCCCATGGCCCCAGAGAAGAGCCTTTCTTTAACTTCAAGGCAAAGAAAAAATGCCATACCATCACTGATATGACATTGTTTATCGACATGATTTTGATTTCAGTCATTGTCTTAGCCTTTAATAATGGCCACGATGACATCCTGGAGGGCTTGGAGGCCTTGGGCACTGACGAATTCGTATTGGCCGTGGAGGTTTTCCCCACCGGTAAAAATATTCGCGGTCGGGAGACCTTTGAAGTTAAAGACACAGCCATCCATGCCCCCGCGGAAGGGTTGGATATCTGGCTCAATCCCACAATCCCGGTAGGCTTTCAGGGCCCGCTCCATGACATAGGGGTGGTGGTCGAGGACTTCTTTAATATTCTTGTACTGGTCAGAAATTTCATAGCGGATCCGCGGCCGTTTGTACTGACTATTGATCTTATCCACCACTTGGGCAAAGATTTCCTTACGTTCTTGGAACTTGGCCTCGTCGTGGTCACGGATAATGAAGACTTGGTGAACTTGGCCTAAGTCCCCGTTTTGTTGAGTTAGCATAAAGTAACCCTCATAGCCATCAGTCTTTTCCGGCACTTGGTCTTTGGGTAAGTCATTGACAATTTGCGCCCCCAAGTGCAAGGGGTTGATGGCATTGCCCTTAGAAGACCCGGGATGGACACTCTTACCTTCAATCCAAACTTCCACCTGGGCCGCATTGAAGGTCTCTCCTTCAATCTTTCCGACCCGGCCAGAATCAGGAGTATAGGCAAAGTCAGCCCCAAAACCTTCCACGTCAAAGCGGTAGGCCCCTAGGAGACCGATCTCTTCATCGACCACAAAGGCAATCCTCACCTTCCCATGTTCAATTTCTGGGTGGGCCAGGAGGTATTCCATGGCCCCAATAATTCCCACCATGCCGGCCTTGTCATCGGCACCGAGCAGGGTGGTCCCATCACTAGTGATCAGAGTTTGACCGACATAGTCTTTGAGGAAGGGAAATTCCGCCACTTCCATGACAATCCCCTCAGCTTCATTTAATACCAGGTCCTGGCCGTCATAGTCTTCATGGACTTGGGGTTGGATATTCTCCGCATTAAAGTCAGCCGTGTCGACATGGGCAACAAAGCCAATCACGGGTAAATCCGCTTCTGTCGTTGCCGGCAGGGTAGCCGTCACACAGGCCCGCTGGCGGTCAAAGTCGACCTGGCTCAGGCCCAATTCTTCCATTTCTCCAGCAATGACTTCTAAGAAATCCAGCTGGCTTTGGGTGCTGGGGAAGGTCTCACTATACATATCAGACCGGGTATTGACCTTAGCATAACGGATAAAACGATCGGTTAAACTTTCAGCCATGGTATCAATCCTTTCTCTGGCTTAATGACTAGGAATCGAGCGGTCCAGTGGAACTAGTTAGCATCCACCAATTCTGCTTGACGGAAATCATACTTGGCCCCTACTGAGTGGTAAACGAAGCCCTTCAGGTTTGGATTACGTAAGTGACCTTCATAAGGATGGTAAAGCACTAAGAAGCCATAATCATCAACCATGGTATTTTGTGCTTCAATCATATCTTGCCAGCGTTGGTCCACATCGGTCGCATGGTCACCTTCCGCTAGGTCAAGGAGTTCATTAACTTTAGGATTATTGTAATCCCCAAAATTGGCTGTGGTCTTCGTATTTAAGATATCTAAGAGGTTGATAGCATCAGGTAAAATCGCTGCCCAACCCGATAAGAAGAGGTCAAAATTCTTCTTGCCTGCTTCTGCTAGGGCGGTTTGTTTTGGCATGGTGCGGATATCTACCGTAACTCCCTCGAGTTCATTTTGCCATTGGCCTTGTAAGTATTGGGCCACTAGCTTCATTTGCGGATCATCATAAGCTAAGATTTCAAAATGGAATTGGTCTTGACCTAATTCTTTCTTAGCTTCTTCCAAAGCCTGCTTGGCGGATTCAACATCATAGCGTAAGGCTTTGTCAACATTACCGGCATCATCAGCGAAGTCGTTACCGGTATTTGGATGTTTGACAAAGTCATGAGGGACAAAGTTTTCCGCTGGCACGGCACCATCGGCCAAGACTCCATTGGCTAATTGGTCGCGGTCTATCACCAAAGATAAGGCCTTTCTCAAGTTCTTATTCTTAAATTCAGGCCTCTTGGTGTAATTCATGTGGACCATATTGGTGGCCGCTTGGGGCTCAACCACAAAGTTATCGGACCCCTGTAATTGCTTGGCAGCTTCTCCGGTAATTAGAACGTCATCCACCTCGCCGTTTTCAAAGAGACTAAGGGCAGTTGGTACTTCTTTAATCACTTGGAAGTCTACCTTCTGTGGCTTGACATTATCCTTGTCCCAATAGTTCTCATTCTTGACTAATTGCCAGGTTTGATTGCTACCGTCCCAGTTTTCCACAGTGAAGGGCCCGTTATAGAGCATCTTGTCACTGGAAGTCCCGTAGGCTTCCCCGTGTTCTTCCACAAAGGCTTGGTTTTGAGGGTAGAAAGGCGCGAAAGCCACTACACTGAGGAAATAAGAAACAGGGTGATTCAATTTGACTTCAAACGTCTTATCATCGATGGCTTTGACCCCTAATTCTTCTACCGGTACTTGGCCCTTAGCTGCCGCTTCACCATTCACAATGTTAGCGAACATATAAGCGTAACGGGCCGCCTTGTCTGGGTTGACTGCGGTTTGCCAGGCGTAGACAAAGTCATGGGCGGTCACCGCTTCCCCATTGGACCACTTGGCATCCCGCAAGTGGAAGGTATAGGTCTTACCATCTTCAGAAACATCGGTCTTTTCTGCTATGGCAGGCTGGGGTTGGTTATCGGCATCCAAACGATAAAGGCCTTCCACCGTATTCCCCAAGACAGAAAAGCTTTCAATATCACCAACAATGAGGGTGTCTAAGGTCGATAATTCGGTCTTTACCCCCATTTTAATCGGGCGTTCTTCCTTAGAAGCCCCTCCCGAACAGCCTACTAAGACTAGGCTTACGACTAAGGCCAGCAATAACTGCTGGAGCTTTCTCCATTTCATGTAATTCCTCCTCAGATTAAAATTTTTCAAAATTATTCCTATTATAACAAATTGTCAAACTATTTAATCACTATAAATCCGATTTCTATTAATCGATTTTCTTGATCGCAGTTAAGTATTTAAAAAAAATGATAAGGCCTCCCTTTATCAGTCTACTCTGGTTTTTAAAAACAGAGAAAAAGTGCCTATGGCCCGTGTCAATAACACAAGCCTAAGCACTTTTAGGAGTGATTCTATGAAATACCAAGACCTATCTTGGCGATTATTCTTTTCTTACCATTTTTTAAAATTTAAGCCATGACTAAGCCTTAGCGCCGGGATTTATTATGCTTTCCTAGCCAAGCAAAGAGACAACCAACAAAGACTGCTCCGATTCCCAAAGCCAGCCAATCCTTAGTCTTATTGTCAAAGCCAGTAGGCGGTAATTCCGCTTTTTTATGAACTTGTTTTTGAGGGGCTAGGGATTTTTCAGTTGGCGTGGATGGATTTACGCCAGGCCGGGATACTTTCGCTGGAGATTCTGGTCTCTTAGGTTGGTCCGGCGGCGTTACAGGTGGCGTCTCCGGCTTCTTGGGTTCATCCGGCGGCGTCACGGGTGGCGTCTCCGGCTTCTTGGGTTTATCCGGCGGCGTCACAGGTGGCGTTTCCGGCTTCTTGGGTTTATCCGGCGGCGTCACAGGTGGCGTCTCCGGCTTCTTGGGTTCATCTGGTGGGGTCACGGGTGGCGTCTCCGGCTTCTTGGGTTCATCCGGTGGGGTCACAGGTGGCGTCTCCGGCTTCTTGGGTTTATCTGGTGGGGTTTGGGGTTCCTCTGGAGGATAGGCTTGGTTAAGAATTTGGAAGCCATCCTTCATCGCCCCTTGGTAGGTCACCTTGAACCACTTGCCAGCGACTTGGATCGCACCCTGGTCTCCGCCAACCTCTTGAATACTGTAGTCGTAATTTTTGGGATTTTCTATCGATTCATAAACTGGTAAATTCTTAAATGAACCGCTCCAGTGATTTTCTTTCGACAGCGCCAAGGTCTTGCCGGTGGCTTGACCGTCGCGGTAGAGTTCGACTTCAATCTTAGCAGCTGGCGCGGTTACGGCCTCCCCTTGGGCGTTTAACCAAGTCTTCGTCACTTTGATCTCTCGGCTTGGTGGCGTCATTAGGGTCCAGGAGGGGCTTTCTACATTAATAATTTCAACACCTTGACTGACATCGTTAGCATCCTTTTGCTTGATTTCCGTGCGATAACCATCTAAGGCTGCCTCTTCCACCCTATAATCAATGCGACTGCCGTCTGACTTGAATTTAGCCAGATTATCAAAGCTATGCTTCCAGTCGTTTTCTTGTGAAAGTTTGACTTCTTGAATCTTTTTACCATCTGCTATTAAGAAAACGCTGACCTCTTTTAAGGCCTTGCCCTTCCAAAGCTTGGTGACTGGGATAGCGATTTTTTCTTCCACTTTTTGATTGCTAATGGATTTAATGGCCAACTTGTTATTCTTGTCGAAGTCTTCCGCCCCAATGGTTATGGGACTTGGATCCAATTGATAACCCGCCGGTGCTTGGCTTTCCGTCAGGGTGTAGTCATCTCTTAGCAGGTTCTTAATTACTATTTCCCCCGCTTGATTGGTTTCGTACTCACCAATAAGGGCTCCAGTACGGTTGCGAATCAGCTTAAATTTAGCGCCTGCTAAAGCTTTATTTGAGTCGGTCTTATCTAACTTACGAATCTTAAGCTGATAAAGATAGCCTTGGGCCTTCCCACCAGCAGAAAGATAGCGATAACGACTGAGGCCTTCTTCATTTGAAATCCCATCACCGGTCAGTCGCACGTAATTGTTAATGACTTCGCCATCAAGGGCTTGGTAGCCAATGCGAGCCCGGTAGGTAATCATTAATCCTTCTTCAGCGCTTAAGTGTCCAAAGTGAATCTTGAAATTTTGACCATTTTCTCCCCAAATAATGTCCACTTGCGAAGTCACATTGACACCATGGTCAAAATCAAAATCACTCTTCTTATCGTTCCAGCGCCACTTGCCCTTATAGACACGCAAAGTGTCCTTGAGGTAGTCAACTTTTTCACTTTTCAGAGCATCTGAAATAAGCCCATTATAAATGTCTTGTCCCTTGCGATTGACAGAGATACGGTACTGGATGATATTATCCCCTTGCCAGCTTTTCCAGGAATCTTTTTGTAAGGGATAATAGTGGGGTTTTATAGCCCCTTGCCAGCGGATTTTTCCCGCCAAGATCAGCTGATTCCCGACTTGAAAATTCAAAGGAATCTTTCTGGCTTTCTTCTCCTTGACATGGTCCACCCGGGTGGAGAAAAATAAAGTACCCTGGATGCCGGAATGCTTTTCGACATAGTCCGTGTAGGATAGGGTAATGGTTTTGTATTGAGGATTAACCGAAGCTCTAGCAACGACTGCTCCAGTAGAATCCTTGACCCCAAAACGACTAGGGGTTTCTTTAAAGACCAGGCCTTGAGGCAGCTGGATCGTGGTGATATCACCAGATTTAATGGTGTTATCCGGTAGCTCAAAGTCCATATTGACCTTAACCGTCATCCATTGGCGGACGCTATCCAAGTTCTGACCATTGCCCTTAGTTACTCTTACCCTTTTAATGATATTGTCATGGTGCTTAGACAGGCTTCTTTCTGCCACATCCACAGCCTGGTCCAGCAAGTCTTCTCCTGACTTTTCAGCCCTGACTTCTGGGTCAGCTGGCTCTTCCACCGGCTTTGAAGCTTGGTCTTTATCCCCACTAGCCTGGGTGGCCTTAGGAGAATGGCTTTCTGCTCCAGTCGCTTTGATTGAACTTGTATTTTCCTTTAGAGTCGCTGGCTTTTGGTCGCCTCCTTCTTTCTTTTGACCAGCAACTTGACTCGTCGTGTCCTTCTCGCTAATTGAATTTACTTCTTTGTGAGTTTCAGGACTTGGAGTGACCTTGTCCTGACTATTTACCTCATTTATTGCCATAACTTCCTGATTAGCAATGGGAGGTCCCAGCTCCTTAGCCTCTACTCGGGTCGGCATGAAACTGAAAATTAACATTGCTATTGCCAATAATAAAGCAGTAAATCCCTTCTTCATTTTTCAACCCTCCTTAATCCATTTTTAAAGCAATCAAAAGGTCTTAAGCAAAAAGATAAGGGTTAATAAAACCAGGATATTACTAACCATTCTTGCCCAAGCTTTCCCGCTTTTGACTTAGGAAAAGGCATCATGATTCCAATCATTTCTGTTTTTTCACATTTATTTTAGCACGTTAACTAAATAAAAACTATTTAAAATTGAAAACGTTTTAAATAAGTTTATTTATTATTAATTATTGTTCGTAAACACAAAAAATCTGCTAAGACTTAAGTCATTCAATAAGTCTTAGCAGGTAGATAAGAAAGCTTCTATTAAAATTTGCTCTGGACACTTTTCTTCTATTGGATGGGTTTCTTATTGGGCAAACCGGCCTTACGGGGGTATTTATTAGGAGTTTCTTTACGCTTTTCAATGACTAGGAGATGGCGTTCGCCGGCTTGACCAGGGAGTTCTAAGGCCAAGTCTTGGCTAAACTTGCCCCCTAAAGTCGCAATGGCCTTCTTAGCATCAGCGATTTCTTCATCCGCCTTGGCTGCCTTCATGGCCACAAAAAGTCCGCCTTTTTTCACTAGGGGCAGGCAATACTCGCTTAAAACGCTCAAACGTGCGACTGCCCGGGCGGTGGCTAGGTCAAATTGCCCGCGGAAGGCCTTATTTTGACCAAAATCTTCCGCCCGGTCATGGTAGGCTGAAACGCCTGCTAGTCCCAGTTCTTCCGTCACAGTTTCAATAAATTTGATCCGCTTGTTCAAGCTGTCAACAATGCTGACCTGTAATTGAGGGAAGGCAATCTTGAGCGGGATGCTAGGAAAACCTGCTCCCGATCCCACGTCAACCAGCTTTTTACCCGTCAAATCGGTCTCCAAGCTAAAGGCCAGGGTCAGGGAATCATAAAAGTGTTTCAAATACACTTCATCGCGGTCGGTAATGGCGGTGAGGTTAATCTTTTCATTCCAGGAAACTAGCAGTTGGTAGTAGCTCTCAAATTGTTGCATTTGTAAATCGGTCAGGTCAATCCCCTGCTCAACCAGGGCTGCCTTAAATTCTTCTGGGTTCATGTCAAATCCTCCTTTGACTTTATCCCATTCATTATAGCATAGGCAAGCTCGGTCTAGAAATCATCGCCAACGAGTCATTTTTGTTCTTCAAACTAAGATAACTTACCCTCCTAAAAGAAAAAACTTGCGCTCAGCCTCTCCTCATCTGCTAAGCTATATGAGTAAAGTAAAATTGCACGTGGAAAGGAGCCCTTAACATGGGACTGACTTATCTGGGTGAACTTTTTATCCTAATGATGGAAAGGGTCGGTTTGATTGTTCTCTTAGCCGTCCTCTTAGTTCACTTCTCGTATTTCAAGAAATTACTGGTACAAAGAAATTCGCCCAAGCGGATGTTGTCTTTGATTATTTTGTTTGGCTTTTTTGCCATTCTCTCCAACTTAGTCGGGATTCAAATTACTTCAGAAGGCCTCAAGTATTCGGGCTTACTAACCCAGATCTCCCCCAATACCTCTATTGCCAACACCCGGTCCCTAGCCATTGGCGTGTCAGGATTTGTCGGTGGCCCCTGGGTGGGGAGTGCGGTTGGTCTGATCGCTGGGGTTCATCGTTTCTTCCAAGGGAATGGGTCCAACGCCTTTTATATGCTGTCTTCGCCCCTGATTGGTTTTCTGGCCGGTTACGCGGGCAAGAAATCTTCCTCCAGTAATGCCTACGCCCCCTTTATCAAGCCCATCAAAGGGTCCCTGGTGGCAGTGGGCTTAGAATGCATTCAACTCCTCTTTATCGGGATCTTCTCCCGGGAAGGTTGGCCCCTGGTCCAATTAATCGCCCTACCCATGATTCTCTTAAATAGTGTCGGAACCTTTATCTTCCTCTCAACCATTGTTAATACCCTGATCCAGGAAGAACAGGCCCGGGCTGTCCAAACCCACGACGTCCTCGCCCTGACCATGCAGACCCTCCCCTACTTGCGGTCGGGTCTGGAAGGACTCAAAGGCGAAAAAGCCCAAGAACTGGCGACCATGATCAAGGCCTCCACCAAGGTTTCAGCCGTCTCTTTGACCAACCAAAGTAAGATCTTAGCCCATGTCGGGGCCGGGATCGACCATCACTTTCCCAGCCACGATGTGATTACTGAACTCTCCCGGGAGGTTATTGAGTCGGGGCAGATGCGGATTGCCCACAGTAAGAGCGAAATTGGCTGTACCCACCCTGATTGTCCCCTAGAAGCGGCCATTGTGGTGCCCTTGAAGTCTAACCAGCAAGTCCTCGGTTCCATGAAGCTCTACTTCACTAACCCCAGCCAGCTCTCCTATGTGGAAGAACAACTCGCCCGGGGCCTAGGGGCAATTTTTTCCATGCAGCTGGAACTTGGGGAAGCCCAACTACAAAGTAAGTTGCTCCAAGATGCTGAGATTAAGTCCTTACAAGCCCAAGTCAACCCCCACTTTTTCTTTAATACCATTAATACAATCCTGGCGGTTATGCGCTTTGACCATGACCGGGCTCGGCAGTTACTGCTCCAATTGACCACTTATTTCCGCCACAACTTGCAAGCCAGCCGGCAAACCAAGATCCCAGCGGAAAAGGAATTGGAACACCTCTATGCCTACCTGTCCTTGAATGACGCCCGTTTCCCTGACCGCTACCACATTGAACTCGACATGCCCGAGGCCCTTAACCAATACCTCCTGCCGCCCCTCTGTATCCAAGTCCTGGTGGAAAATGCTATCCGCCACGCCTTTCCCGATAAGAAGGACAATAACACTGTGGTGATTGAGATCAAGAAGCTGGACGACCAGCTGGAAATTGTAGTTGCAGATAATGGTGTAGGAATTGAGGAAGGCCAACTCCAACGCCTGGGTAAGGAAAGTGTTGAATCCAAGGAAGGAACTGGGACAGCTTTAGAAAACCTAGCAAGGCGGATTGAGAACCTTTATGGCGACAAGGGCAGCTTTCAAGCCGCCAACCGCCCAACTGGTGGCGCTCGCTTTACCCTGACATTTCCCTTAGAATTAGCTAACAAGGAGGACTAAAGATGAAAGTTTTGATTGTTGATGACGAACAAATGGCGCGCCAAGAGCTGGCTTACTTGGTCAAGGAACACGACCAGGTTAGCCAGGTGAAAACCGCCGACAGCATTGACCAAGCCATCACCATGATGTTGGATGAGAAACCTGATATTCTCTTTCTAGACATCCACCTCGAGGGCGAAACCGGCTTTGACCTGGCAAAGAAACTCAAGGCCGTCCACAACCCACCCTATCTCATCTTTGCCACCGCCTATGACCAATACGCCCTAGAGGCCTTTGAAGCCAATGCCAATGACTATATCTTAAAACCCTTTGAAGAGTCTAAGATCCATGCGGCAATCGACAAATACTACCAAAGCCTGGAGCGGGCCAGTGGCCAAGTCGACCAAGACCAAGAAAGTAAGCGCCATGAGGCTATCCCTATCCAAAGTAATGACCGGGTCTACCTCCTTCGTCCAGAAGAAATCTTCCTGGTTTCGGTCCAAGGTCACACCCTCAGTATCGAAAGCTATGACAAGACCTATGAAATGGCGGGGAGTTTGAGTGCCATTGAGAAGAAATTACCCAAGGACCTCTTTTTAAGAACCCACCGCTCCTACCTAATTAATATCGACCAGATCCAAGAAATCCAACCCTGGTTCAACCAGACCTACCAAGTCACCTTGAGAAACGGCAGTAAGGTGCCTGTTTCTAGGTCCTATCTCAAAGATTTCAAAGACCGCCTGCCCATCGAATAAATGAGGCCCTGTATTTAATGTCCAGGGCCATGTAAGTTATGTTCCAATCCTAGCATCTTATGAATAAAACCGCTTCCATCCTTGTTATTAGGCTAAACTATGATTGTCAGATAAATGAAGAGTTAAAAAATAACAAACAAAGGGAGCGATTCATAATGGAAAAGAAACAAACAGAAAAACAAGAGGTTAAACAAGCGAACTTTCTAACTCAAGCGGGGATCTTCGCAGTGATTATGCTGATTTCAGGCTATCTCTCTAAACTATCCCCCATCCCCATGCCAGCTTCAGTGATTGGTCTAATCTTACTTTTCGCCAGTCTCTGCTTAGGCATTGTCAAACTGGAACAAGTGGAAAGCTTATCACAAAAATTGATTTCGATTCTTTCCTTCCTCTTCGTCCCCTCCGGAATTTCCTTAATGAATTCTCTTGGGATCATGGCCACATCCGGCGTACAAATTGTTTTCTTGGTCATCTTCTGGACCATCATGGCTATGGTATTCATCGGTTACATCGGTGAAGGCATTGAATGGGTACGTAAGAAAGTATCCAGCTCACAAGAAAGCAGCGAAAGTTCTTACTCATACAGTAACAATGTCAGCCACTAGGGCGCAGTTGTTCGATCAGTAAGCAGTCAAGAGAAGAAGGAGCGTTCATCACATGTCAGCTTATTTAGGAATTGTTATTTCATTTGTTGCCTTTGGGATTGGGACTTGGTTATACAACCGTTTTAACCATTTCTTCCTCTTCACCCCACTCTTTGTCGCTATGATTTTAGGAATCGGTTTCTTAGTCGTCACCGGAATTCCTTATGAAGCTTATCAACCCGGTGGAAAGGTGATCATGTTCTTCCTTGAACCAGCCACCATCGCCTTTGCCATCCCACTCTATAAGCAAAGAAAACTACTCGTTAAATATTGGAAACAAATCGCTATCATGCTTGTCGGCGGCATGGCCCTTTCCTTGGTATCTCTGGGTATCATGGCTAAGTTAATCCATATGGATAACTCTATTATTGCCGCCCTCTTACCTCAACCAGCCACCACCGCTATCGCCCTACCGATCGCAGAATCCTTAGGCGGTATCTCCTCCATCACTGCAGCAGCCGTGATCTTTAACGCCGTGATCGTTTCTGCAGTCGGTAAAGGCCTACTCGAATGGCTCCATATCGAAGATCCTGTTGCCCGTGGTCTCGCCTTAGGGACAGCCGGACACACCATCGGAGCAGCCGTTGGTTTAGAAATGGGTGAAACCGAAGGCGCGATGGCTTCCGTTGCCATGGTCGTAGTCAGTGTCTTGACCGTCTTCGTTGTCCCCATGATCGCACCACTCTTTGGTATCTAATCCCTACTTTAAAATACGCACCCTTCAAAAAATCACTCTAGAATGTGCTCTAGAGTGATTTTTTCATGTCTACAATGAGTCGTTATTCATAATATTGTCTAAAGACCGTCACCACCAGGGCAGCTCCCAAGAAGAGGATCATAGCCACAAGCAGGTTAGCACCTAGACCTAAACCTTGGTAGAAGGAAGCCCCCATGACACTGGCCCCCATAATGGAGAGGTCAAAGACCGTGGTTTGAATCGACATGGCCACGTCATGGCCCTTGTCCACTTGGCGAATCACCGAATTCTGTAAGAGCGAGGAAATCGGGCCAAAGCTCATCCCCCAAAGCACCATCGCCCCTAAGCCTAAAAGCGGATGGCCAGAAAGAGCCAGGAAGACAAACATGGCAAGCGCTCCCGCTAAGAGGGCCCCTTGCATTAAATGCTTCAAGTGACTGTCAATAAAGCGGGCGACAATCCAAACCGCTAGGAGGGCACCGACCCCAAAGAAGATTTGAGAACTTTGCAGGGCTAGCCCCAAGCGTTCACTAATCAATTGAATATAGACATAGACACTATATTCAGCCATCACCATCAAGAAGACTACTAAGATAGCTACTCGGAAACCCGGTTTCTTCAAGACATCAGTCGGTTTGACCCGGCTGTCACTTGCTTGTCCCGGAATCGAGGGAAGAAGCCGCCAAGCCAATAAGCCTAAGACAAGAAAGGCTAGTGCAGTAGCTAAAAAGGCGATCCGCCAGCCAGCGATTTGACCTAAACGCGTCCACAGGGGCAATCCAAGCGAAATCCCAATCGGTGACCCCGCCAGAGCAATGGTCCCGGCCTTACCGCGGTTTTCACTGGACACCATGTCCATAGCATAAGGGCCCAACATGGACCAAAATGTCCCGGCACTGGCCCCACCGATCAAACGTCCCATAAAGGCCAAGGGGAAGTTAGGGGCCAAGAAAACCAGGAAGTTCGACAAGGCAAAGCCGCAGGTTAACACGAGTAAGAGGGGCCGGCGGTTGAACTTGGTCACCACCTGGGTCATCGGAATCGCTAAGAGCCCAGCGGGTAAGGCATAGCCTCCCACCAAGTAAGACACCGTCCCATAATCAACTCCCAGGTCATCCCCCATTTGCACTAAGAGGCCGGAAGGTAATAATTCCGAAATAATAGCTAATAAAACTAGGCCCAGCATCACCATCAAGGGCAGCCAGGGCAAGCCTTGCTGTTCTGTATCTGTTTTCATCAATTCACAACCTTTCTCAATCTTTTCCAATAAAAAATCCTGCCGCCCGCATGCAGGATCTTAACAAAAAAGTAGGGCAAGAGCGTGCAAGAAAAGCCCTCTCTCGTCCCTAATAATCGCCTAACGTATCTTATCGTCAGCAAAGTGGGTGTCAGACAAGTCCACTAAGAAGTAATCGTAACGTTTAAACTCGGCTTGGGGATTATTGAGGTCCACGGGATCATCCCAAGTCGTATCGACCCCCAGCCACTGACCATTGACTTGGACCAAGTTCCAGGCGTGGTCGATGGGCTGGTTCTTATCGGCGTATTGATAGGCAATGCCGGTCCGGGCCAGTGACTTGACCCCACTCTCTTCACACATAATCTGGAAGAGACCAGCATAAGCCTGGCAAACCCCAGTGCCTTGGGAGAGGATGCAGGCCGGGGAATAAATCGAGACGCCTTGGACATCATTGCCCTCACCTAGGTGGTAGTGGGCCTTGTCAATAATGGCATCATGGATGAGACGAACCTTTTCATGGTCGCTCTTGCCCTGGATCTGACTGGCAAAGTTGCGGGCATAGTCACGGATAGCCTGGTCAGCAGCGGCGTCATGGTGGAAGCGGAAGGTCAATAAGACCTTCAACTTACTGGGACTGGCCTGGTAGGAATAGGCATTGGCATAGTCCAGGACAATCCCGTAATAAGTCCCATACAAGTCTTGGCGCAAACGCTCAAAGATGGCTGAGCCACTGGCTTGGGGAGCGGTCACGTCAACCACAAATTGATAGGTCCCCTGCTCTAATTGCCTTTGGACAATTGGCAGGAGGTCGGCATAATTAGCTTCCTTAACCTGGCCAGCCAGGGGGGCCTCTTTAAATTGCTGGATGACTTCCTGCTTAGACGGCGCTTGAGGCCGGCCCTTCTGCTGAGAAGTCTTCCCTGGCTGGTCCTTACTAGGAGCTGCCTGACTCTCTTCTTGAGAAGCCGATTCGACCGGCTTAGTTTCACTTTCTTCTATGACTTGATTAGTCACTTCTTCTTGATCAACCAGCTGGTCTTCTACCCAGTTGAGGGCTTGGTTATGGTCACAGCCCCACAAAAAAAGCAGCATGCTGAAAAACAGTCCGAAAACTTGTCTCTTTTTCATACATACCACCCCATTATAACTTAGTAAAACTGTAAGGCTTATTCTTGTGAGTCAGGCTCTTCAGGAATGATCAAGGCCATCAATAAGTACAGCCAAAAACCGACTGACCCTCCTAAGAAAAGGGCAACGAAGATGATGCGGAAGATAACGGGATCCACATTGAAATACTCTCCCAAACCACCACATACCCCTAAAAAGGTACGATCATACTTTTTACGATATAAACGTTTTCCATTAAAATCCATCCTTCTAGCTCCTTTCACTGGCTATTCCTGCCTTTTAGATACCTTTATTATACCCTAAACGTCAGCAATTCTCATGTCTAAACGCCAGTTGAGCCTAGCTTTTAAACTTTTTAATGAGTAAGCACTCAATTAAGGAGCTTTCCCTATTCTACCGTAAAAAGGCTTCAGATTCACGGTGCTTTTCCTTCCAGTGGTTCAGAGCTCTTTTGACTTTTGTCACACTCTCTTTCTCCCTTTAGCTCCAGTTGCTATAGCTGTTCGAAGCGTCAGCGAGTTACAGATATAGTATGCGTAGCGTTTCACTTTTTATCGTCAGCTCGCACTCTAATGCTTATCAAAGAACCGTTTTAAGATTCGGGACAGGATCCACCAGCCTAAGGCGGAGATGATTAGGGCGAAGACCCAGGAAAAGCGGCTTTGGACAAAGGGCAGATCCATATTCATCCCGTAAAAACCGGTCACAATGGTGGGCACGGTTAAAAGGATGGAGAGGACGGTCAAGATCCGCATGGTCTCATTCAAGTTATTGTTCAAGACGTTGTTATAGGTGTCGGAGAGGCGGTCGAGAATTTGCCAGGACAGCTCCGTCATTTCCACGAGCTGCTTGGCTTCAATGACGGCGTCGTCCAGCTCCTCAATATCAATCCCATCCAAGCGTTTAAAGAGCGAGGGTGAGCGGAATTGTTCCAAGAGAATTTCATTTTGCCGGGCCCCGGTACGGAAATAGGCAATCCCCGTTTCTAAGTCTGACAGGTTGAAGAGGTTCTTGCGAGTGGTTCGGGTCCGTAATTCCTTGGTTAAGAGGTTGCGCTCCCGGTCCATCTCCTCCACCAAAGGGAAGTATTCCTTAACAATTAAAAAAGACTAGAGAAAAGAAACTTATAGAGCCCTTCATCCGAGTGGCGGTGGATATAATGCTTCATCAACTGAATAACATAATCATTATCCTCATGGGCAAAGGTTAAGAGGACATTGTTCCGAATGATGAGGGTCATCGGCAGGGTTTCATAATGATAGTTAACCTTCTTCTTATTAGCAATATTAAAAATAATCAGCAAGGTATCGGTATCATCATCGTACTCCAAGCGGGCCCGTTCATTCTTGTCGCTGGCATAGGCCAACATTTCTTCACTGATCCCGTAAGTATTCCCAATCTCGAGGAGGTCGTCTAAATCATCCACCGGTAAATTAATCCAGGTAAAGCGTTCGTCTGCTGGTCCATATTCCTTCACTTTAGCCATATTCTCACTTCTTTCCGCACTTTTTATATTCACTGCCTTACTATTGTAGCATTGACCCCAGTCGAAAGCTTCTATTATCGCTAATTCAAGAATCTTTCATTCTTTTTAAAGTGCTTTCATATTCCCTTGTTTTCTCCCGCTACATATAGTAAAATCGAAAAGGGAATTCCCTATATTTAGTTGGCTTACGTCTTGACAATGGAGATCATTAGGGAAAATAGCCCTCCATAACAATTATAGAAAGGGATAAGATATGAAGCGCCAATTTTTTAGATGCATAATCCTTTGTTCCAGTTTTCTGACCCTCTTCCTTAGCGGTTGCCAAGGCAGCTCGTCTGAGCAAAGTCAGGGTCAAAATAATACCGACACCTACCACGTCGGCCAAAGCCTAGTCGCCGGGGACCTCGATCCCTTGAATTCGAGTTGGTCCCTAGCCAGTCACGGAGTAGCTGAATATGTCTACCAACAAGATCCAGACGGTAATCTATTCTCCCGTTATATTGACCAGTTAGACCATGTGGATGCGAATACCTGGCAAGCTAGCAGTAAAAACGAAGCCAAGTTCGCTGATGGGAGCCTGGTGGATGCCCCAGCCCTGGCTGAATGCCTTAACGAAATCCAAGAAAAGAACCCCTTGTCCAATGCTACAGCCGGTAAGATCACTTTTACCGCTGACGATGATAGCCATCTCACCATCAAAACCGAACGCCCTACCCAAGTCATGGACTCAGTCTTAGGGGAATGGACCAATGTGGTTTATAAGCGCGACGGCGACCAAGTCATTTACTCTGGTCCTTACCAAGTGAAAAACCTGCAGTCCGAAGAAAAAGTGGAAATGGAACCCAACCCCCATTACCCAGACAGCGACCAAAGAAAAAATGTAACCATCACGGCATTTAACGATGAAGCGGCCATGAAGTCAGCTTTCCAATCCGAAGAGATGGATTTAATCGCTCCCATTTCTCCTAATTTAAAGGAACAATTAGACAAATCTGGTCACAAGACCCAGTCCTATGACGCTGGTTACCAATATTTCGCCTTGGTCAACATCCAAAAGCCACTCCTCCAAGAGGCTAAAATGCGCCAAGCCCTTGATTTAGCCCTCAACCGCGATGACTACCTCAAGGCCCTCAAAGGCGGACGGCTACCAAGCGGACTATTTGCGGACATCTATTCCTTCAATGCAGATGTCCCTCTCGAACAAGACACCGCTAAGGCAGAGGCCCTATTGGATGAATTAGGTTGGAAGAAAAATGACCAAGGCCAACGGGAAAAAGATGGCCAAGCCTTAGAACTTAAGGTGGCCACCCTTTCCTTCCGTGAAGACCTGGTAACCATTGGACAAATGTTGACTTCTCAACTCGAGCCTTTAGGTATCCAAGTCAAGGTAGAAGCTTTAGATAATGCGGAAGACATTAAGACCGGGTCGCCTTACGACCTCTTAATCTACAGCCAACACACCGCCCCTTCTGGAGAACCGAGTTACTTCCTCAATCAATTCTTTAGAAGCGACGGGTCCAACAACCGCTTCGATTATAGCAACCCAGAAGTGGACCAAGAACTCGACCAACTTGGTCAAGAATCCGACCCCGCTAAACGCGATGCGATTGCTCAATCCATCCAAGAAAAAATTATTAACGACCGTCCTATCCTTCGCCTAGTCGATCCTGAATGGCATGCTGGCATTGGTGCCGATCTCGGCGATTACCAGCTCTATTGCGGGGACTATTATATCGTTAATCCAAGTTTAGGGGTCAATAAGTAAGCAGACAATTACCAAGACGTAAGCCTTCAATAGAGGAGGACAGTATGAAATTAAAAACGCTCTATCAAGCACTCGGCTTCCTCTTTATCATGAGTCTCTTTGCCTTCTTCATCTCCCGACTTATTCCAGGCGACCCAGCAAGCTTGTACTTAGAATCTAAGCAGCTGGCCCAAAGCCCGGAAAATATCGCCTTAATCAATGAAGAATTTGGCTTAGACCGTTCACTCATGGTTCAGTATTTCCAGTGGATTAGTCACTTTATTCAAGGCGACTGGGGGACTTCCTTCTACTCCAGCCAGCCCATCCGTCAAGAAATCTTTAACCGCCTGCCGGCCTCCTTAATGGTCGGCTTAGGCGGGGTTTTATTAGCGATGCTAGGAAGCTTCTACTTAGGCTTCCTAGCATCGCTTCCTGGTTATGGCTTCTGGGATAAAGTAAGCCGAGCACTATCCCTAATCTCCCAGGCCATTCCCAGCTTTATTTTAATTATTATTTTTATCCAAATCACTAGTGTCCGCCTGCGCTGGTTTAAGTTCTATACTGAGGAGAGCCCCTTGGCCATTGTCTTTGCCGTCATAGTGGTCGCTTTCTACCAAATCGGGCCACTCTCACGCATTGTCTGCCGCCATTTCGAAGCCACTCAAAAGGAAAGCTATCTTAAAGCCCTCCTATTGCGGGGACTGCCTTTAAAGCAGGCCTTGGGTAAATACGCTTGGCAAGATGCCCTCTACGGACTCTTAGCCAGTTCGCTGGCACAAATGTCTTGGGTCATTGGCGGGACCGCTATTGTCGAATACTCCTTTGGCATTGCCGGCATCTCCAATTACCTGGTCACCAGTATGCAAAGGCGGGACTACTTAGTCATCCAAGCCTATATTATGGTGGTAGGCATTTGGATGCTTATCATCCGTTTAATCTTTCGCTGGTTGATGAATCGATTAAGAAAGGAGACTTCCTATGTCGCTTAAGCAGAAAATTGTCAGTGCCGTCCTGCTCCTAGCCATAGGACTATTCTTAGTCATCCCCTCACCCGATTATTTTCAAACCGATATGACCAATGTCCTAGCCCCCGTCTCTACCGACCACTGGCTAGGAACGGACCATCTCGGCCGCGATGTCTTAGCCCTCATGCAGGCAGGCACCATCCGTACCCTCATCGTTGTTGTAGTGGGCGGCTCCTTATCTTTAGTTTTAGGATCGACTCTAGGTATCCTGGCTGGTTACTACGGTGGCAGCTTAAAGAAGGCCATTCTCCTCGTCGCCCAATCACTTTTGATTTTACCCAGCTTTATCATGGCCCTAATCATTACTGCCCTCATCGGCCTCAGCCCACTCAGCGCCGGCCTTGTTCTTGGCATCGGAGCCATGGGAAATTATATCTTCCAAGTCGCTGCCCTGAGTGAAGAGTTAAAGGCCAGTGAATTTATCCTTAGTCTCAGAAAACTCGGTCTCTCTGATTTTCGCCTGATTAAGGACCATCTCGGTAAAAACTTACAGCCTTATATTCTTACCAATTTAGCTAACCGCCTGAGTGGCATGGTCTTATCCTACGCGGGACTTGCCTTTATCGGACTAGGCACGGACCTGGTCCAACCTGACTGGGGCACCTTACTCTACGACTACCGTCTCTATGTCTTTGAACGACCACTACTGGTATTAGCACCAACCTTAGCCATCTTTATTTTAGCGGTCCTCTTTCAAGCCCTCTTTGACCGTCAAGCCCTCTTGGAAAGGTGAGTAGATCATGAAACAAAGTCCACTATTAACCATCAACCAACTAAGTGTCGCTATCCAGGGCCAAAGCTATGTCAAGGACCTCTCCCTAAAAATCTACCCCGGACAACGCTTAGGCCTAGTGGGGCCTTCCGGTGCCGGTAAAAGCCTCACTGCCAAGGCAATCATGCACTTTATTCACCAAGGTGACCTTGAGATCCGTGGGGAAATTATTTATCAAGGGCTAGGGAACTTACTCGACTTACCCACAAAGGAAGCCCAAAAAATCCTGCCCCAAGAAATTGCCGTCATCCAGCAAGAGGCCTTGGATAGTCTCAATCCTCACTATACCATTGCCGCTCAGTTAGAGCTAATCATGGAGCAATTTCAAGCCGAAGTGCCCAAAGCAGACTATCCTAAAGTATTTCAACAGGTGCTAGAACAAGTGAATTTAAGCCAGACCGACCAGGTTTTAGCCGCCAAACCTGCCCAACTTTCTGGGGGAATGAAACAACGAGTGGTCATCGCCATGGCTCTCTTACAAAAGCCTAAATTAATCTTAGCCGACGAACCTACCACCGCCCTAGACCAGGCTAACCAAGTCAGCTTTGTTCGCTTGATCAAGGCCCTCAGTGAAAAGGAAGAAATCGCTGTCCTTTTTATCAGTCATAACTTAGAACTGGTCAGCCAACTCTGCTCGGATATTGTCATTATTGACCAGGGAAGAACGATTGAAAGTAATACCACCAAGGCTCTCTTTAACCACCCTAAAGCACCGACCACCAAGCGGCTGGTGCAAAGTGCGGACTACCGCAAGCAAGCCAGCCAAAATTTCCAAAGCCAGCTGCCTCAAGCTGCTCAACCGCTCTTACGGACTGAGCATTTAAGCCTGACTTATCCCGGGGCCCACAACCCGGTCCTCCAAGACGTCAATCTTGAACTCTATCCGGGAGAATTTGTCGGTTTAGTCGGCCCCTCAGGTTCGGGAAAATCTAGCCTAGCTAAATTAGTCACTGGGCTCTATCCGCCCAGCCAAGGTACAATCTACTTGAATGGTAAGGCCCTCGCCCCAGAGCAGCTCAGTGATTTTCAAGCCATTCAGATGATCTTTCAAAATCCCTACCAAGCCTTTGACCCCACTTATAAAATGCTTGTGAACCTTAGGGAACTGGAGAAGATTCCTTGGGTCAAAGCCCGTTATGCCTCACAAGCAGCTTTCTACGAGCGGATCAACCACCTGGCCCAGCACCTACATATCAGCGAGGACCTTATGGATAAATACCCCCGCCAACTCTCCGGCGGTCAGAGTCAACGTTTCGCCATTCTGCGCATTCTCTTGACCCAATGTCCTGTTATTGTGGCTGATGAAATCTTTTCCGCCTTAGATTATGACATTGCCTTAGAATTGGTTCAATTACTGAAAGACTTACGAGACAAGCAAAGTTTTACCTTACTCTTTATCTCCCACGACCTGGCCATGGTAAAAATCCTCTGCCAGCGTATTTATCAGATTGAAGACGGCAAAGTCATTGCCCAATAAAAAATACTCCTCCCAGGCGCTTAAAGTCCGCTGTAGTGACCCCCAAAAGTTGGACTAAGAATTCAACTTTTGGGGGTTATTTTTATGTCTAAATATTCATTAGAATTTAAACTGAATTTAGTAGGAGACTATATTGCGAAAAAAGGAAGTTATCGAACCTTAGCTAATAAAGCAGGAATAGATCCTTCTATTTTACGAAGGTGGGTTAATAACTATTATGAATTTGGTGTAGATGGTTTAAAGAAAAGGCGGACTCAACAGGTTTATACTGTTGAATTCAAATTAAATGCGATAGAATTGTATGAAAGTACGGAAATGAGTTATCGCGAATTGGCCAATTCATTAAACATGAATAATCCAAGTCTAATCGCTAATTGGCGAAGAGCTTATCATGAAAGAGGACTTGATGGCCTTTCCGCGAGGAAAGGAAGGCCACCTAAAGTGTCTAAAAAGAAATCACAAATCAATCAAATAAAGGATAGCAGCGAAACCAATCAGTTAAGTGAAGCAAAAATAAAGGAACTTGAACAACGGATTACGGATTTAGAAATTGAGAACAAATTTTTAAAAGGATTGAGGAGACGTGTGGCTCAAAGAGTCAAGCGAGAAAAGAAGAAATAGTGACCGAAATCACACGTCTCCATGATGAAAAATATGCTTTAAAAGATATTCTTAGCGTTTTAAAGTTTCCTAAATCGACCTACTTTTATTGGAAAAATAAAGATGAGGAAATTGATAAGGATGCCGATTTAAAAGAGGAAATGAAAGACATCAGAGAAACCCATAAGGATTATGGTTATCGAAGAATGCGAGCTGAACTGCTTTCCCGTGGTTATAAGGTCAGTAAAAACAAAGTTCAACGCCTAATGAAAATTATGGGGATACAGGTCACTAGCTATACTAGAAAGACAAGAAAATATAATTCCTACAAAGGAACGATTGGAGAGATAGCGCCAAATCGTATCAACCGGCGGTTTGATTCGACCATTCCTTATCAAAAAATAACAACAGACACAACAGAATTTAAATACTACTATGCCGATGATTCTGGGAATTATCAAACTGGAAAACTCTATTTAGATCCTTACATGGATCTATTTAATCGAGAAATTATTTCTTTTAAGATAACACATCAGCCTAATGGACAAAGCATGTTGGAGGGGCTACAAGCTGCCATTGAAGCAAGTAAATTATGTCCATACAGAAGAACCTTTCATTCTGATCAGGGCTGGGCCTATCAAATGAAAAGTTACACCCGGCTCTTGAAGGATCACCGAATTTTTCAAAGTATGTCTCGTAAAGGAAATTGCTTAGATAATTCGCCAATGGAGAATTTCTTTAGTCTACTAAAACAAGAAGTCTACTATGGTCGGACTTATCATTCCTTTGAAGAATTAGCACAAGCGATTGAAGATTTTATAATCTATTACAATGGTGAAAGAATCAAAGAAAAATTAGATTTTAGGAGTCCTATAGAATTTCGTCTTCATCACGCTTCTTTCGCCGCTTAATGATTACACATAAACTTTAAACTTATCAAGAGCCGCTACGCTCTTCCTCTTGACAAGTTTAAATTTCTGAGTAAATGTGTCGGCAAGAAATAAGCAAGAACTGTAAGCAACAAAAAAGAGCTGGCCAAAGGCCAACTCACTATATATAAAGTCCAACTTATTGGGGTCACCATACGCCTTGGGAGGAGTATTTTTATGTCCTTTTAGAAAATTTCAGTGTCTCTTAATCTCTTTTTGCGCTTGTCGCACTCTCTTTAAACCTGCTCCAGTCACAGGACGAACGTCCACTTCGCTAAAGGTCGACGCATTCTTTTCAAGAATTCTTTCTCCCTTTAGTTCCAGTGGTTTCGTCCTTTTTTGTGACTGTCGCACTCTCTAGGTAGACGGCTAGGATAGAGACGTCAGCGGGATTGACTCCAGATACTCGACTGGCTTGGGCCAGGGTCCTGGGTTCAATGGTTGATAAGCGGTCCTTTGCTTCAGTAGCAAGGCCTTCGATTTGACTGTAGTCAATATCTTCAGGTATCAACTTACCTTCCATTTTACGTAGGCGCTTGACTTGTTTTTGCGCCTTTTCAATATAACCAGCATACTTAATGGCAACAGCCACTTCTTCATAGACTTTATGGCCCAGGTCTTTATCGCCAGGGGCAAATTTTAAGATATCGTCAATCGAAAGTTCTGGTCGACGTAAGAGTTCAGAGGCCAAAATCCCGTCTTTCAAGCGGGAAGATCCTTTCGATTCGAGATAGGCTTGGAGGTCATCGCTTGGTTTCAAGCGTGTATGTTCCAAGCGGTCCAATTCCTCATTGACCGCAGCTTGGTGGGCCTTAAAGGCTTGGTAGCGGTCTTCAGTGACCAGGCCGATTTCATAGCCTTTCTCCGTCAGGCGCCAGTCAGCATTGTCGTGGCGGAGCAGGAGCCGGTATTCAGCCCGAGAAGTCAGTAGACGGTAAGGCTCGGTCGTCCCCTTGGTGACCAAGTCATCCACTAAGACACCAATGTAAGCTTCATCCCGACCGAGGATAAAGGCTTCCTTGCCTTGGATTTTTAACACGGCATTGATGCCCGCATAGAGTCCTTGACCGGCAGCTTCTTCATAACCCGAGGTCCCATTGGTCTGACCTGCGGTATAGAGGTTTTCAATGGCCTTGGTTTCAAAGGTAGCCTTCAATTGACTAGGCCGGACCACATCATACTCAATGGCATAACCATCACGGATGATTTGGGCCTTTTCCATCCCGGTAATGGAATGAACCATTTCGATTTGGACATCCTCTGGTAGGGAGGTAGACAAGCCTTGCAGGTAGATTTCCTCATTATCCCGGCCTTCTGGTTCCAAGAAAAGTTGATGCTTAGGCTTATCAGCGAAGCGGACAATCTTGTCTTCAATAGAAGGACAGTAGCGCGCCCCGACTCCTTCTACAATCCCAGTAAACATAGGCGCCCGGTCCAAATTAGCCCGAATCAATTCATGGGTTTTGGCATTGGTAAAGGTGAGATGGCAGGGCACTTGTTCAGAAACGGGAATATAATTCTCGTCAGGAGTCATAAAGGAAAAATGGTTAGGTTCTGCGCTACCGGGTTGGATTTCCATCTTAGAGAAGTCGACGGTCTTCTTATCCACCCGAGGCGGGGTTCCTGTCTTAAAGCGGGTAATATCGAAACCATATTTTTCGGCTAAATTTTTGGTTAAATTGAGAGCGGGTTGGGAGTTATTAGGCCCGGCGGAATACTTTAATTCACCGATAATAATTTCGCCCCGAGCACTGGTCCCCATAGTCAAAATGGTAGCTTTAGACCGGTAGAGAGCCCCGGTTTGAGTAATGACACCCCGGCAGACCCCATCTTCTACCACCAGGTCATCAACAATTCCTTGGCGGAGGGTCAAGCCTTCCTGTCTTTCCACCGTCCGGCGCATTTCCCGGGCATAAGCTTCCTTATCGGCTTGGGCCCGCAAAGCGCGAACAGCCGGCCCCTTCCCGGTATTGAGCATCCGCATTTGGATATAGGTCTTATCAATATTCTTACCCATTTCGCCACCCAAGGCGTCAATCTCTCTCACCACGACCCCCTTGGCGGGTCCACCAATCGAGGGGTTACATGGCATAAAGGCCACCATATTAATATCAATAGTGACCAGTAAGGTTTCCATTCCCATCCGGGCACTGGCTAGGGCCGCTTCACAACCTGCATGTCCAGCACCAACCACAATGACATCAAAGCTTCCCGCTTCAAAAGTCTTCATTCATCCTCTTCCTTCCTAAATCAAGTCGTTCTTGCTTCTCTTATGCTAGTGGTATCCATTTCCTTTAACCAGGCAGTCGTCACTCGATAAGCACTAAAAAAGTGTCCACTCCGCCCCTTAAATCGAGACGGAAAGACACTTTGACTGTCTAGCTATTTAATTTCCTGACAGATTATAACAGGAAAAGCAAGGTTTGTAAAATAGGGAAATTAGGAATTAAGGCTTATTTAATCTTTCAAAACTACTTTCAGCAGATTTTCTAGGACTGCACTGAGGAGTCCCGCGACTGGGAAGATGATCCAGGACCGACCCCAGTCATGGGTCCAAAAACTATAGCCCAGGTAGATGGCCAGGACCAAGGGCCAGTAAATTTCCATATAACGATCAATTTGATCGTCCAGCTCCCGGTCGCCACGTTCGCCTAGCAAGTCTTCATCTTGTAAGAGGTAGCGGAAAGTGTTTCTGCGGCTGATTACCTTGACGAGTTGATAGACGCCCAAAGCAACAAGGACAAGGGTCAAAGTGAAGCCCAGAGCCAGAGAGGTATTTTCTTCACTAATCGACCCCCATAGGAGCGGGATCCCCGACAAGATACAAAAGGAGATCCCTAAAACTAAGCCCCGCTGGTAGGAGGCTTGGTAGCGTTTGAGCCCTTCACTGGCCAAGCCACTGACCCCATAAGCTGGGGTAAATTGTCCCTCACAAATGAATTGGTAGGCTTTTAAGTCTTGGCTATTCTTTACAAACAGGGCGACGGCAATGGCTACAATAGCCAAGGTCAAGGAGATCCCGAGAATCGATATTTGACCCTGGACATGAAACCAACCCTGGCCTTCACTTAATATCCCCAAAACCGTGATCGGGACCCCAGCTAGGATACAGAGGAAAGCACCCAAAGCTAACCTATGGGCCCCTTTCAAGCGAGCAGCGATAAAAGCATTGGCTTCTTCAATCGATAGTTTGGGGAGGCCAGCCTCTAAGGGACCCTCATCACCCGCACTATAGTCTACTTGGTCTAATTCATCTTTAATCAGATAATCGGTGGTCACTCCAAAAATTCGGGCAAGGTCTAATATTTTCTCTAAATCGGGAATAGCTTCGGCCCGCTCCCATTTAGAAATCGATTGCCGGGAAACATTTAATTGTTGGGCCAGTTCTTCTTGGGACCAGCCTGCCTGTTTCCTCAAATGTAAAATCTTGTCGGCTAAAATCATGCCAACCACTTCCTTTCAATGAAAGTTCATTATTTTTTTATTGAAAGCGGTCGACGCCTACCCCTTTCTTTGTCTTAATTATAGGTGATTTATCTAAGGGCAGCTAGCACCAGTCCAGATCATTGGCGCAACTGGGGGTTGCAAAGCTGTCAAATCAAGCTTTTGAACTTGGATGAGAGTGAAAATGTTAAATGAAAAATTTTCTCTTTTGAATGTACTTATTCAAAAGCATGACGGCAGTTGGAGATAGCTTCAGCCATTAAAAAAGCCCCTTTTTTAAATACGAATTCTCTAATCAAAACGTGTTCCAAGCGCAGAGCAAGCGTCCTCTTCACAAAAAGGCGACGAATTCTCTACGCAAATTCTTTCGCCTTTTTGCTCCAGAGGTCTTGGTCTTTGGTGCGCTTGTCACACTCTCATAGACTATTTCCCTAAACAGAATTGACTAAAGAGTTTAGTAATCAATTCATCAGGGGCATTTTCTCCGGTAATTTCGCCGAGAAATTCAAAGGCCCGGTTAAAGTCGATTTGGATTAAATCAACGGGCGTGCCCAGACTAATGGCTTCCTTGGCTTCAGCAATGGCTTGGCTGGCTTTTTGGAGGAGGTCAATGTGGCGGGTGTTGGATACATAAGTAGCATCCCGGTCGCCGGTTTGGCCCGAGAAGAAGAGCTGAGAAATTCTTTCTTCCAAGTCATCCACCCCTTGGTCTTGAGTAATCGAGGTTTTGATGATCTCTTCCTTATCAGCATAGTCGGCCAGGTCGTCAAGGCTTAAAGCCGGGTCGAGATCAGTCTTATTCAAGAGAATAATCCGATTGGAGTCCTTAGTCATGGTTAAGAGTTCCCGGTCCATCGCCTGTAAGGGTTCACTTTGGTTGAGGATTAAGAGCACCAGGTCAGCTTCTTCCATGGCCTTACGACTCCGTTCTACCCCAATCTTTTCGACGACATCTTCGGTATCGCGAATCCCAGCCGTATCGACTAATTTCAGTGGCACGCCCCGTAAGTTGACATATTCTTCAATCGTATCGCGGGTAGTCCCTTCAATATCGGTCACAATGGCCTTGTCTTCACGTAAGAGATGGTTCAAGAGGCTGGATTTCCCCACATTGGGCCGGCCAATAATAGCCGTTTCAATCCCATCACGAAGAATCTTGCCTTGCTTAGCCGTCGTGAGTAACCTTTGTAATTCGGCTTGGATAGTATCAGCGGTTTGGTCTAAAAGTTCCAGAGTCATCTCTTCTTCTTCGTATTCCGGATAGTCAATGTTGACCTCCACTTGGACCATGGCGTCCGAAATCCGATTCCGTAGAGTAGAGATTTTAGTGGATAATTTCCCATCTAATTGTTTCATGGCTTGGTCCATGGACCGGTCCGTTTTCGACCGGATCATGTCTTGGACCGCTTCGGCTTGGGTCAAGTCAATTCGGCCATTGAGAAAGGCCCGCTTGGTAAATTCCCCCGGCTCCGCCATCCGCGCCCCTTCCCTCAGAACCAATTGCAAGATTCGGTCAGTGGCCACCATACCCCCGTGGCAGTTAATTTCGACAATGTCTTCGCGGGTATAGGTCTTAGGCGCGCGCAAAACAGTGACCATGACCTCATCCAATTCTTGTTCGCTTTGCGGATCAACAATGTGGCCATAATGAATAGTATGGGAATCCTGGTTGGCCAGTTGCTTGGTCCCCATTTGGTAGACGGTATCGGCAATGGCTAGAGCTTGGTCGCCTGACAAGCGCACAATCCCAATCGCGCCTTCCCCCGGTGCCGTTGAAATCGCAGCAATGGTATCAGCAATGGTATCAAAACCTTCAGTAAACATAAAATTACCCCTCTTCACAAGTCCTTAAACTCAATAAAAAAGTGCCTTTTCTGCCCAGTTTATCCTGCAGAAACGACACTTTGACTGTCTTAATGATTTATTTTCTTAGTAACTACACCAGCATTATAAGGGCTAGGGGCCTAAATGTAAACTGTTAGCATCCAATTTCTGAGTCCAATAACCAGCTTTACTCGTCGAGGAGTCGGACTTGCCAGGGGAGTTCTAGGCCAATACTTTCCATAAAGGCCTGGGACTTAAAGACCGCCTCACTATCCCCTTGGGCCACAATGCCCTTATCAGCGATGGCCAAATATTGGTCACAGAGCTGGTAGAGAAAGGCCATGTCATGGCTTGAGATCAAGAAACGATGGCCCTGTTTGACCAAGTCTTGGATGATTTTAGTCAGGTCTTTCACCCCAGCCGGGTCTAGCCCCACAGTGGGTTCATCCAAGAGGATCATAGCGGGCTGGATCACTAAAATTCCCGCCAAAGCCACCCGCTTCTTTTGCCCATAGGAAAGAGTTTGAATCGGGCGGCTAGCCAAGTGATCGATCGCCAGGGCCTTGAGGGCACTCGCCACCCGGTCTTTTATTTCAGCCGGGTCGCGCTTTAAATTATGGAGGGCAAAGGCCACATCGTCTTGAACCGTGGGGTAAAAGAGCTGTTGGTTGGGGTCTTGAAAGACCATATTGACCGCTTGGCGAAGTTGGTAGAGGGCCTTCTTCTTATAGGAGAGGGGTTGGCCTTGGAAGAGCACCATCCCTTTCTCCACCGGAATCAGACCAGTTAAAATCCGCATCAGGGTGGTCTTTCCGGTCCCATTGGCCCCCATCAGACCGATCACCTGGCCCTTGGAAAAATCATAAGAAATATCTTCAAATACGGTATGCCCTTGGTAGGCAAAAGATAGGTGTTTGACACTTAACATCATTTCATCCTCACTTATTATTTTGTAAGCCTACAAATCCTTATACCCTAGCCATTTCTAGCCCCATTTTTGTACATTAAACTAATCCAGGTAAAATTCATCCTGGTAGAGTTTCAAATCTAAGGTGTCAGTCATTTCCGTAAAGCGATACAATGACCGCTCGAAAACTACCTTAGCCAGTAAGGCCAGGGAATGAATAGACACTCTAGGGTGGGAGTAGCCATAGCGCAAGTTTTGGGCCTGGTAGACCACCACCACATCGTCTAAGAGGACAAAGATAAAACGGTACATCAAGAGGACCAATTCAATCACCACATAAGGGATGTGGGCTTGCTTCATCAATTGTAAGATCTGCTTTAGTGGCGTAGTCAGGGTAAATAAAAAAGTCACCGTGATCGCTGTCAAAGCCCTAATAATTAGGGTCAAGGTATAGGAAAACTGACCACTTAACAGCCCCAGGTAATAATCTCCCAGTGATAAGGACCAGGAAAAAAGAGCGGGCTCTTGGCTAACAGACACCAACAAGGCCAGGCTAGAAAAGGCCAAAAACAGAACCGGACCAATATATAAATTCAGGTAGGTCCTTAGCCTAATAGGCACCAGATAGAGGGTAAGAGTCATGATCAGGAGGGTATAGACCACTTCTAAGCTATTCCACCCCGAAAAGGCCACTAGAATCCCCAAGAGCCAAAAAGCAAACTTAAACTTGCCGGACTTCTTAGCCCACTTGGATTGATAGGTATAACGATCAATCCCCATAACATCACACCTTTTCACTAATCATTTGCTTTTTAAAAGAAGCTGAGCACAGAACCTCAGCTTCTTTATTGAGAATACACTTAACTGGTTTATCTCTTACCTTGGTCTAGGCCTTTATTCTTGCCTAAATAGTATCCAACGATCCCACAAATAATCCCGGTCCCAATGCTTCCTTGTAAGGTAAAGAGTAAACTTTCAATTTCACCGGAAGCAGGTTCAAAGATGGGTTCAAACCAAGGAGTATAGGATTCGTCTAATTCCCCAATCAATTCTTCAGCCCCACCATCGGAACCTTCGTATTCACCATCAATGGTAAACAAGGGGATAAACATAATTAATAGGGCTAATAAGATGAGTAATAAATTTTTCTTTTTCATCTATTTCTTCACCTCTTTCAAGACGGTGTCGTTAATCATATTCACCATTACCACGGAAAGTAGCCCTTCAACAATAGCTAGAGGAATTTGGGTAATCATAAAGACGCCCATAAATTTCATAGCTGCTGCAAAGACCCCTAAGGCAGGATCAGGGTGAGCCAAAGCCAATTGGAAGGAGGTGGTCATATAGGTGGCCAAGTCAGCTAAGGCTGCACAGAGGAAAATATTGACACTACTTGGAAGGTTGATTTTTTCGCCTAAACGGTAAACGGCGTAACCAACAAATGGTCCTACAACCGCCATCGAGAAAGCATTGGCACCCAGTGTGGTTAAACCACCGTGAGCTAGGAAGAGGGCTTGGAATAAGAGACAGATAGTCCCTAAAACGCTAATCACCCCAGGTCCAAATAAATAGGTCCCCACACCGACACCCGTAGGATGGGAGGTTGACCCAGTCACGGATGGAATTTTCAAGGAAGATAGGATAAAGATAAAGGCACCACTGAGGGCTAATAAGACCTTATTTTTACTATCTTTTTTGACGCTTTCCTTAATTTGGTAAACCCCGTAGCAGAAGAAGGGAATGAAAATCGCAAACCAAATGATTACCCATTTCAGTGGCAAGTAACCCTCCATAATGTGCATGGCGTGGGCAGGTTCAGAAAAGGCCACTAATAAAAACAAGAAAGCCGCTAGAAATAACTTTAGGGCTTGACTTTTAGATAAATGCATTAAAAATTTCTCCTTTTTGATACACTAAAATGCCTAACAATAACAACCCCCATGGGAAAAAAGGTCAGAAATAAGCGGACTAGTCGCAAAAGCCTTGACCCCCAAGTCCTTGTGAAAGCTGCTGGTCATCATCCCAGCAATAGTCACTCATGAAACTAGTCCTGAACTTATTTTCTTTACTCAATGTGGCTCGGCGAAGTCACTGCCTTACCCAAGATCTTGTAGCTACGCGAAGATTATACCCCAGATCTAGTCGGCTTGCAATGTTTTTCACAAGATTAGAAGAATTCTAAAGACAAATAAACTTTATATTCTATTAAAATAAAGCAAGCTCCTAACCGGTTCAATTTTTAGAATTTTTCTAGGCTATCAATAGGACTAGCCCAGGCTTTGTGCTATGATAGTAGTAATAAAATTTAGGAGGAATTTCATCTATGGATGACAGTTTTCTTGTCAGCATAATCATCTTTTTAGTCTGTGTAATCTTATCGGCCTACTTTTCATCATCGGAAACGGCCTTCACCTCAGCGTCTTCGATTCGTTTACAGAATGAAGCCGAATTGGGTGACGACCGCGCTAAACAAGCCCTAGACTTACAAAATCAATTTGATTCCTTATTATCGACGATTTTAATCGGTAATAACTTCGTTAATATTGCCGCTTCTTCCATTGCGACAGTGATCTTTATGGAGTTGATTCCTGAATATGGCGCCACCATTGCCACGGTCTTTACCACAGTGACCCTCTTGCTCTTCTCAGAAATCACCCCCAAACTGATCGCCAAGATTGTTCCTGAACCCTTTGCCAAGTTCTCCACCCCCTACCTACGGGCTATCATGTGGCTCTTCAAACCCCTAGTCTGGTTAGTTAACCAATGGCAAAAAATGGTCCAACACTTCTTTCCCTTGGAGGCCCAAGAAGGTATTAGTGAAGAAGAATTGCTGTCCATGGTGGATGAAGCCCGGGTCGGCGGCAGCATTGAGCACGATGAACAACGCTTAGTCAAGGCCGCCATCCGCTTCGATGACCGGGAAGTCTCCGCCATCATTACCCCGCGGATCGATGTTGAAGCCATCGATGTTTCGGACAGTGACCAAGAAATTGAAGCCATCTTTGAAAACCAACCCTATTCCCGGCTCTTAGTCTATGAAGAAGACATCGACAATGTCCTCGGTGTCCTCCACGAACGCGACTTCAACCGCTATTTGCGGGAAAAATTCAAACATCCCGAGAAGAAGATTCTCTTAAACAGTCTCCTACTGGATACCTTCTCCATCCCACAAAATATGAAACTCGCCACCCTCTTGCGGCAAATGCAAGCCAAACAAATCCATATGGCCGTTGTCCGTGATGAACACGGGGGCATGATTGGGATCGTTACCATGGAAGATGTCTTAGAGGAATTAGTGGGGGAAATCTGGGACGAAGACGATGTGGTCACCCAAGATATCGAAGTTTTGGAAGAAGGCCAACACTATATCTTCAGCGGAGGCTGCGCGATTGAAAAGAGCCAACCCCTCCTCCAACTTCCCCTCAAGGAAGCCAACCTCTACCACACTATCAACGGCTTTGCCACCCATTATCTTGGTAAGCTACCTGAACTCGGCGACCATTTTGCCGTTGGCGCCTGGGTCTTTGAAGTGGTTGAAGAGGACAAGCAAAGAGTCGGCAAGTTAGATGCCCAACGCCTCCCCGAAGATGAGATCGTCGGCCAAGCCGCTCAGTATGAAGAAAGTGACCATGACAAAGAAGAATAATTAAGAGATTTGTTAGTTTCTTCCCAGTTTGTTCACAAGTTCTTCACAATTATGGCTTAATATAAAACCGTAGTAAATAGATACATTATTTCTATCTTTCTCCTCCCATTATAGAAAGAGTAGAAGAAAAGACGCCTGAGCGCGTCTTTTTTATTACCTAAAATCAAAAAGAGCTAGTTCGTTGCCCAAGACTCAAGATAACTTCTTTATCTAGTTAGCTACTGTCAAAATAAAGCCCGCCCAAGGACTGTTGATCAATCTCTGGGCGGGTCTTATTGAAGGAGTTTTTTAAATCATTTTACTGCAATTACATAAATAACATTTTATCGGATCCGTAGGTACGTCCTAAAGCTTGCATTGCTAAGACGTTAATTGGATGCCATGGGCCATCAAATTCTGGTTGGAAGAAGAAGTCTTGGGCTTCAAGTTCTTCTAAAGTCATCTTATGATCAATGACAACTGACATAATGTTACCTAATTCGCCAACACTGCCTTTTGACATGAATTGGGCACCAAGCACAACATGAGATTCTTTGTCAAAGTTGATTTGCATGTAGACGGTGTTATTGTCGTCATTTAATTCAGTAAAGAAAGTTGGGCGTAAGCGGGCGGTGACATACTTACTGTCCACTTCACCATCATACCAGTCAGCGTTGGAATCTTTGATCCCTGAAGTAGAGAATTCATAGTCGAATAAGTGTAGGCCAGAAGTCCCTGAGACTGGACGGATGGTTGCTTCTTCACCTAAAGCATTTTTAGCTGCGACAATACCTTGGCGACGAGCGGTAGAAGCTAAAGCATAGGAAACTTTCTTACCTGTTGGGCTAAATGGTACTAGGGTAGCATCCCCAGCAGCGTAAACGTCTTTTACTGAAGTTTCATGTTTTTCATTGACTTCAATAAATCCTTTTTGGTCCATATCAACTAAACCTTCTAACCATTTGGTATTAGGTTTAATACCGATAGAAACAATCACGGTGTCAGCTTCATATGTATTCTTGTCAGTAACGACTGCACTGACTTTACCATCCTTAGTTTCGAAGGATTGAACCCCTTCACCACCATGGAAAGTTAAACCGTGAGATTCAGCATTCTTGGTTAAGATATCAGTAAATTCTTCATCTAAGTAGGTGGGTAAGATGCGGTCTTGGAAGTCAATGACTGTGGTGTCAATTCCTGCTAGGGCGTAAGCTTCAGCTGCTTCAATCCCAATGTAACCACCACCGACAACAACGACTCTCTTAGCGTCTTCCATACGGTCATGAACTTTTTGTGCCCAGTCACGACCACGGAGATAAAAGACATTTTCAGCGTCAACGCCGTCAACAGGTAGAGGGGTTGGGATGGCACCAGGGGAGAGGATTAACTTGTCATAGTCATCGGTCCGTTCACCTTCTGGGGTTTTAACGGTAACCGTCTTAGCGTCGCCATCAAAGGAAACGACTTCGGTATTGACCATAATATTTATGCCTTGTTCCTTATATGAAGCCTCATTAGCGTAATGTAAGTCATCTAAAGATTCAGATTCGCCTTCTAAGTAGGATTGAATCCCACAGGATAGGAAGGAAGCGGTTGAACCTGCTTCATATAAATTAATTTCTGCATCTGGTTGCGCCTCAAGAATCGTTTGAGCGGCTTCATAACCAGCATGCGATGTACCAACAATAGCGTATTTCATTGATATACCTCCATTTATTTTTTCTTTCATTAATTGTCAAAAATTAATAAACTAAAATTCCATAAAATCATGAGACCATGGTTAACTTCGTTTATTTATTCATTCATTGATAGATTCAATCGATCTAGGCAAGTAGAGCAGGTGAATGAAAGATAAATGCGAAAATTAGCCACATCATTCCTTTCTCAATCTTTTTCTCCTCCAAGGCTTATCCTCCCTGATCCTTTATCACAATCCTTAAACCTGCATGCGGGCACGTAGAGCATAGAAGATAGCTATGAGGTCCATAACTTCTTGGAGAATGGCTCCGAGTAGGGCGGGGATGGCACCGGTGGAGGCAATTAACATTAGGATAATTGAGGTTACGATCCCAAAGATCACTGCTTGCTTGGCGACTTTCAGGGTATGCTTGGCAACTTTAACTGCTTGGGCCACCTTGGAGAGATCATCCTTCAAGATTACCGCATCTGCCGATTCACTGGCAGCGGTTGACCCGTGGGCGCCCATAGCAATCCCAATATCTGCTACAGTCAGGGCTGGGGCATCATTAACCCCGTCCCCCACCATCATCACTGGACGGAAGTCTTCCCTTAGGTCTTTGAGCAGGTTAATCTTATCTTCCGGCAGCAAGTTGGCATGGACTTCTTCAATCCCCGCGCTGTGAGCGATCCTTTGGGCAATATTTTCATCATCACCGGTCAGCATGATAATACGGTCCAGGTCCAAGCTTTCTAATTCATGGATGGTCGCTGGAGCTTCGGGACGGATTTGGTCGTTAAAGGTAATCCGACCCGCATAAGCACCGTCAATGGACACATAGACATTGGTCTTGCCGTCAGTGATCTTCTCAGCCCCGACAAAGTCAGCTTTACCCACCTTGACTTCCTTACTGTCCACTTGGCCTTTAACCCCAGCAGCAGTCACTTCTTCTAAGTGGTTAACCGGACTAAGGTCCAGACCCTGTTTTTGAGCGGCATCCACTAAGGACCGGGCCAAAACGTGGGTAGAGGATTGTTCGGCACTAGCTGCATAGTGGAGAATATGATCCACCTCAAATCTCCCTTGGACTTGGATATCATCAACAGCTAAAGAACCCTGGGTAATGGTTCCGGTTTTATCAAAGGCCGCCGTTTTGACTTGGTCGAGTTTTTCCAAGCTGGTTCCTGATTTCATGACAATCCCATTGCGGCTGGAATTACTCATCCCCCCGACAATAGCCACCGGAGCGGCGATAATTAAGGGACAAGGTGAAGCCACCACTAGGACTTCCGCAAAACGAACTGGGTCTTTTGAGACAAACCAGGCAATAAAGGCAATGACATAGGCAATAATGGTAAAAGGTACCGCATAACGGTCAGCTAAGCGGACAAAGGGAGCGGGCTCTTCCTTAGAATTCTCCACCAGGGCCACTAAACGTTGGTACTGGCTATCCTTAGCAGCCTTCTTCACTTCGAAAGTCAGACTGGCCTCCCCATTAATAGACCCTGACATCAGTTCGTCGCCCACGCCTTTCTCTACCGGCTTGGATTCACCGGTCAAGGACGATTCATCGACAAAGGTCTCCCCTTGGACAATGACTCCGTCCACAGGCACCAATTCATTGGGACGGACCCTGACTTGGTCGCCGACTTGAATCTCTTCCACCGGGACGGAATCTACCGAACTGTCGGTATTAATCCGGTGGGCAAATTGGGGGGAATGTTCCAGTAAGGCTTCCAGTTCTCGGCTGGCTTGTTGGGTAGCATAGGCTTCCAGGGATTCTCCCCCAGTCATCATCACTAAGATCATTAAACTGGCCCAGTGTTCCCCCACAGCTAGAGTGGCTAGGATAGCGGTAATGGCCAGGATATCTACCCCATAGTAGCCATCCTTTAGGGTTTCAATCATGTCCTTAGCCAAAATGAGGGCCATGATAATCCCCCAAATCGCAATCACCCAAAAAGCCATGGTCTCCCGCCCCATCAGAAATTGTAGGCAGAGGGCGATTGCTCCAGTGACCAAGGTCACGATGAACTGTTGAAAATCAGTCATTTTTTCTTCCTCCTTGTTAATCATCTTGCTTTTGTATGCTTAGTATACACTAGTTTAGAATTTTTCTAAAGTGATAAATCTTATTTTTACAAAATATTTCCAAAGGGCCAAAAAGAGTGCCGACTTTGCTTTTTTCTTAAGACTTCTAGCCAATAATTTGTTAAAGTAAACTTATGCCAAAAAATATTCAATCTTTAACCAATAAAGGAGGTTAACTTTGTGCATTTTAACCGCAAACAATGGTTATCATTGGGACTAGGCGTCATTGCCCTCTGCCTAATTGTCCTCAACTGGTCAACCATCGTCTCCTGGCTGGGCCAAGTCTGGTCGATTGCCTATCCGATCACTTTAGGGGCCATGATGGCCTATGTGGTCAATATTTTAATGTCACTTTATGAGAAGTATCTCTGGCCCCATGCCGATAAGGACTGGCTGGCCAAAATCCGCCGCCCCATCGCCATTGTCTTGGCCCTCTTAACGATTCTGGCCATTATCGCCCTCACCTTGGGCTTGATTATTCCCCAATTGGTGGCTGTAGTGACCAACTTCATGGAGATCCTCCCCCGCCTCTTCCAAAGTCTCGATCGACTCCTAGAGCGTTACGAGGACCTCTATCCGGAAATTGTCTCCTATATGGGGAACTTGGACCTCAACTGGCAAAACATGGTCCGGCGCACCGTCAGCTTTGCCCAAGGACTCACCTCGAGTTTAATTGGGTCAACCATTGGCGCTGTCACTTCAGTCGCCAGTTGGATCGTTACCATCTTTATTGCTATCATCATTACTTTCTATATTTTGATGTCCAAAGAAAGACTGGGTCAACAATTCCATCGGCTCACCAAGGCTTATTTAAAGGACAAGCGTTATAACCAAATCCACTATGTCCTCGCCATGGCCAATGATGCCTTCTATAATTTTATCGCTGGCGAAGTCGTCGAAGCTGCTATCCTGGGCTGTATGGTTGGCTTTGGCATGTGGATCTTTGGCTTCCCTTACGCCAGCATGATCGGGGTCCTCACCGGCGTGACGGCCATTATCCCACTCTTGGGGGCCTATATCTCTGGTGGTTTAGGTTTTCTTTTGATCCTCATGCATTCCCCGGTCCAGGCCCTGCTCTTTGTGGTCTTTATCGTAGTGGTCCAACAAATTGAAGGGAACTTGATCTATCCTAAAGTGGTCGGCAATTCCCTGGGACTGCCTGGCATGTGGGTCTTGATCGCAGTTACGGTCGGTGGCGGTTTAATGGGGGTCGCTGGCATGTTAATCGGGGTGCCGATTGCTTCTGCCGGCTACCGTCTCCTTAAATTTGACGTCAACTACCGTGAAGCCAAAGCCCAAGCTCCTGACGACCAAGAAATCAAAGCTCCTAGCCAACTGGCCCGCCAGCATGACTTCAGTATCCAAGCCTTAGCCAATGAAGAGGGCTTAAACTAACCGATCAGAGAAATTTAGCTCAACTTTGATAAGAAACCGTTCCCCTAGAATAAAAATGGGGACGGTTTTTTTGCGGTTTCCTATACTATGTCGACAAGCAAAGTGATAAAATAGTGATAGATATAAAACGCTTTCATTATTTACTAAGGAGGCTTATCATGATTATTACAACAACACCAAACATCCAAGGCAAGACCATCACTAGCTACCAGGGCATTGTCTTTGGCGAAGTGGTGACAGGGGTCAACCTGCTCAAAGATATGGGCGCTGGTTTTCGTAATGTCTTTGGCGGTCGGTCCAAGGGTTACGAAGGAGAACTGACCCAAGCGCGCGAAGAAGCCCTCCAAGAAATGGCTGACCGGGCCAAAGACCTGGGCGCTGATGCTGTGGTGGGCGTCAAGATGGACTATGAAACCCTAGGCGCTAATAATGGCATACTCATGGTCACCTGCAGTGGCACCGCAGTAAGCTTAAGTGATTAAGTCAGTCGACTGTAGCAGACAATCGATAAACCATTCCCTTCGAAACAGAGAGAAACTCTAAGTTTTTCTCTGTTTTTTATTAAGGAGACTTTAAGAATCTAGAAAATGAAGCGTTTACATTTGTAGTTTATCAATATTTCACCTAAGCTTAAAGTATGTCAATCATATAAAAGCATTTTGAGGAGGACGATTCAATGAATAAAAAATTGAAAATCTCATTAGTTAGTCTAGCCAGCATCTTTACCCTAGCTGCCTGTGGCCAAGCCAATGATGGGGGAGATAAAGCCAACACTGACCCAAATGAAAGTAGCCAAGAAGTTTCTCAAGAAACCAAGGGAGAAACGGCTTCTCAAGAAGAAAACCAAGACCAGCAAGAGTCTAAGGAAGACAATAAGGACCAAGCTGAATCCAATCAATCCAGCCAAGACCAAGAAGGCATTGAAAACAAAGAATATGCCGTCTCTATCGAAGATGCCGTGAATAAATTTAACGAAGAAACCGGCGCCCAAGACGTGAAGATCGAAGAAATTGAATTTGACTACGAAGAAGAATTCAGCAAACATACCTATCAAATCCAAGGCTACAACGCGGAAAATGAATGGGACATGCACATTGACCCAGATACTGGTGAAGTCTTGAAGGTAGAAGCTGAAAAAGAAGCCAATGACGAAACGAAACAACTCGAAGTCACCAGCTTAATCACACCAAAAGAAGCCATGGAAAAGGCCCTCGCTGAACACCCAGGCGAAAAAGTCAAGAACTGGGAACTCTCTGTCGATGACAACGGTGTCATCCACTACGAAGTCGACCTCACTAACGTCGATGACGTGGATGTTAACGCAAGCAGCGGAGAAATTATAAACAAGTAATCAATAAATAAAAAATAAGAGCCTGGGACTTTTGTCCCAGGCTCTTTTTACTTGGTCTTTGCTTTTAAATGATACCGAAAATAATTAACTGGAATAGCCTTTCTCTTTTTGACTTTCCTGGTAGCTGGTTAACATGGCATAGATGCTATAAATTTCCCAATCATTAACCTCAATACGGTAGAACTGCTTCAAAGGGTAGAGTATGGTATTGAGATAGTTATAGAAAGGTTTATCGTTTAAACGTAATTGGTGAATATCAACGGAAAGCTCATAATCCACTGGTTCTAAAATAATCCGTTCAATCATCAAAGCCAAATGCATAGTCAAGGTAAAGTTAATCTTAGGCGGGAGCTCAATTTGAAAACGGTCCTCAATCTTTTCAATCACCACGGTTACTTGGGTAATAATAACTTCCGGATTTAAGAATTCCAAACGTGATGACAAACCTTCCACAGAAAAGAACTTGAGAAAGTCCTTAAATAAGACTTGAAGGTCGGTTAGAGCCACAATATCTTTAAAATAAGTACTTAGATTGTCAAAATCATTTTCTAAGAGTTCCAATAAATTCACATTTTTGACCCGTCCTTGGCAATCCAAGGGCGTGGTGGTTAGGACAAAATAAGTGGCATCAAAGTAATTTTCATTGATATCCTGCTGGTGAATTAAATGAAGGAGCTCATTATAGTTCATCACGATGGTTTTAATATTAGGCTTCAAATACTTTTTCAAAATATCAGCCATTCCCTCAGCCAGTTCTTCTCCAGAAATACTGGAAATAATAATATTCTTTTGAATATCAAAACCTTCAAAGAACTGTACCTTAGGTGAAAATTTGCCCTCGGTTTCTTCAATAAAATCGGTCATTGAACGTTTTTGGATCAAGTAATTACCAATTTCTAGCGCCAAGGCAGTGCTTAGCTGGTTAATGACAAAAAGCTCCCCGCGAATTTCCGGTTTCAACCCCTTATAGAGGGTCGTCAGTGACCCCATATCCACCAACATAATGATCCCCGACAAAGTTTGATGGTCATCCATCCACTCCTTGACCCGAGCAATAACATCATGCACTGAAGCGGAAAAAGGCATATTAATGGCATCAAAAATATAATTGTCATTTAATTGGTTGGCCACCTTTTGGATGCTGGAAGCCGTCGAATCCCCATGGGCCACTAATAGGGCATGGTAGGCAAGATTTTCATTGACTGCATCCAAGAGCAAGAGGCTTAAATACCAGACCAAGTTCTTATAAGCCTTGGGATCAAGCCCTTTACAGAGTTCCCTGGCCAAGGAATAGCTTCTCGAATAACCGGCAAGGATTTGCTTTTTAATAGAACTAGGTAAAGTAATTTCTTGCAGGTAAGATTGATAGGAACTATAAAAACGAATAAAAGTTTCGACATGACCAGCGATAATATTTTTTCCTAAAATGTCTTGGCAGGACTTCACCAAGGTCTGATAGAGAATCACCGGTTCCAAATTAGACTGTTCGATATTATTTAAGTGGTCTTGGGTAAAACCTATAAAATCCGAGCGGACACTATAAATCGACTCTTGGTCAAAGACCTTCTGTAAGGGTTTAATAATCAATTGCTCAATATCTTCTTGGCGTTTAGACGTTCCTTCTTTGGCATCTATAGTTAAGACATGGTTAATATGATCTTGGTTTGAAATCAAGAGAAAATCCGAATTTTCCTGGTATTCAAAGGCTTGGGCACATAATAATTGAATATTATTATAGAGCGAGCCGATATTTCCGGGATATTTTTGATTCACGAGAAATTCAAAGTCGCCAATGTCAATTTTAATGGGTAAGTCCAAGCGCTTGGACTCCTTGCGAAAGAGGGTTTCCACTAACTTAATCCGCTCATCATAGGGTCTTTGATGAAAATCGGGAAGTTTAATGGTTAAGGGAATCCGCCGATAAAAAGTTGGCAAGAGAACTTTCTCAGGGTCCTCAGAAGTGGCTAGGACCAAACGCACCTTGGAATAAACTTCCTCATTTTCCTCACCCAGGGGGCGGAAATAGCCCTTATCTAGAAACTGAAAGAGCTTCTCTTGGTTCTCATAAGAGAGGCGGTGAACCTCGTCTAAAAACAAGAGACCCTGGTCAGCAGTCTTTAAGAGTCCATCCCGTTTACTGTCGGCCCCAGTAAAGGCCCCCTTCACATGACCAAACAAGAGTGAAGACATTAACTCCGGGTTATTGGCATAGTCCGCACAATTAAAGACGGTAAAACGTTGGGAACAAGACTTATTCAGGGCATGGAGTTGTTTATAAATCAATTGAGCCAAAAACGACTTGCCTACCCCAGAATTTCCATTTAATAAAATCGGCAAACCAATGGGTGGGTAATTGACAGCTGCTTTTATTTTTTTATTTCTTCCTTGACCGAACCCTGACTCCCAATAAATTGGGAAAAATAATCAACCTGCTCCTGGCTTTCTGCTAGATGCTGGTCTTGAACAGCTAAAGACCAATAAACAGGGCGCGAATCGGACTTGTCTACCTTGCCGAGTTTGGCTAAATTATTGAGATAATTACTGGTTAAGGACCGACTGCGACCAATCGCCTCACTCAAAGCTTTAGTACTTAAGGGCTGGGACTGCTGTAAAAGGATATTCATTAATTCTTTTTGGATGTCTTTTTTCACAATAACTACCTCGCTCTAAAAAAGGCTACGTGTAGTCGCAGCCTCTTATCTTGTGATTTTTATCACACTATCTATTAAAAGATAAAATTCAATATTATACAACCCCTAAAAGCCCCAGAACGACTGAAAGGAGAATAATTCCTAGCATAATCCAGTTAACATTGACCCGTTTATTCCGGATTAAATAAAAGGCTAATAAGGTTACAGCCATGGGGACTAAGCCTTTAAAGAGTTGGTCTAAGTATTCTTGAATCAAAATCGGGTCACCACCACCATTAACGGCAACCGATAGCGTGGTTTTAAATTTAACATGGGAAGCCGTCATCGACCCAACCATCATCAATCCAAGCATGGAAGAAGCTTTGGTAATGACTTTCATGGCTCCAGATTCATAAACCTTGCGGATAAAGTTGGTGCCGAGCGAGTAACCAATATCTAGCATATAGTAATGAATTAGGAAGGCTGGAATATTGTACAGTAGTAGGAAAATAATAGCTCCCAAAGGGGAACCCGTCGAAGCAATGGATATCCCAATCCCTGCGGCAATCACCCGTAAAATCCCCCAGAAGAAGGAGTCCCCAATCCCTGAGATTGGTCCCATCAAGGAGGTTTTTACCGCGGTAATGGAGTTAGGGTCAAAGTCATCGGACTCAGCATTGGATCTTTCCATAGCGGCAACGATCCCAGTAATCAGGTTATTCAAGTGCATAGTGGCATTGTACCAAGTGGTATGACGTACCAAGGCATCCGCCTTTTCTTTATCGGTTTTATAGAAACGGTTAATGGCAGGTAAGAGGGTATAAATCAAACCAATGGCGTGGTATTGGTAGGCCCCGGTCCGACTCATATTAATGGTCCAAGACCGCCAAAACATCGACCGCAACATCTTTTTATCTTCAATTTCTTCAGGGCTTTGCGCCTTTTTTTGACCTAATAATTTCATGAGAAAAAGTCATCCTCCTCTGCTTGATCGCTGCTTTCAAAATGATTGCTTGGTGACGTTGCTTGTCGTAAACTTCTTAATTCGTTCAGTTCTAAGTCACGTTGAGCGCTGACTAGACAGATCACAAATCCAAGAGCCGCAACAGCAACAGCTGGTAATTTCAAGTAGGCGGTTAGAATAAAACCGAGTAGGTAGAAGACAGCTAATTTATTATTCCATAAGAGTTTCATTAAGAGGGCAAAACCTACAGCAGGTAAGAGCCCACCAGCAGCCTTCAAACCATTCATTAAGGCTTCAGGGATATTATTCACTAATTGCTCAATCGGACCACTTCCGGCAAGAACCCCGATAAAGGTGATGGAAGCTAGGATAAAGAAGTAGACCACGAAACTAAAGTAATGCAGGAAGACGATGCCTTTTTGATTATTTTCTCTGGCAAATTTATCCAGGGCGGGAGCAAAGATGTTCATAAAGACGTTCTTCAAAAACATCACTACGAAAGCGGCTAACATACCAATAGGGATGGCTAAGGTAATGGCAGCTTGTTGTTCAACATTAGAAATAATAGCAAAGGTTACGGCCAGAGCAGTCGCGGTAACCGGTTCAGCGGAAATCACCCCACCGATATTGACGTTACCCATAAAGACGGCTTCTAAGGCAGCCCCGATTAAAATACCTGTTGTCATGTCTCCCATACATAAGCCCGTCACCAAACCAACCACTAAGGGCCGTTCGATCATGGATTGACCCGTCAAGTAAGTGACTGATGAACAGAAGAAGACAATGAAAAAGGCAATTATTGCATAAGTAAGCATAATTCAATTCCTTTCTAAATTTTTATAGACTTGCTAAGGCTTCAGCGAGATCTTTCTTGGTATTACTTGGTAAGACTTGGTGGAAACTATCTACTTTCAGTTGAGAAAGATCTTTAGCTGCTTGTAATTCGGATGGGTTCAATTGCACACTGGAAAAAGGAGCAACCTTTTCAGCAGGATCCGTTTGGTCAAAACGGCCGACATTGGCCACATTCACGGCTTCAATATTCTCAACGGCTTTGGCGATTTGATAGGCATCCGACACTTTATTGACAATCACGAATAATTTTCGATCAGCGGCTCTAGGATCTTGGCAAACTTTAATGGCGTCAGCGACTGAACGAATCAACAATTTAGAGCCTTCTGGCACAGCCATCTTCAAGGTCATTTGGGTAATTTCATCATTGGCTGCAGCATCATTAGCCACAATAATTAAAGGAGTATTCAATTCCTTGGTCCACACCACAGCAACTTGGCCATGGATTAAGCGGTCATCAACACGAATTTGGGTAATCATTGTAAAAATCTCCATTCTATTGGCTTAAGCAAAGAAGTCGTCATCGGACTCCTCAGCTTCTAACTGAACTAATTTAACAGCACTTTCTTCAATTGCGGTGTGTAAGCTGGCTTCACTCACGGCTTCAGGTGAAAGTAAGACACTCAGGATAACGCCTAGGTTAGCATTACTGATCACATAGACCTGCTTGGCCTTATCACTATGTAAACACTTGGAAACGACCCGTTGGTTAACCGAACCTCCAAAAATATCTGTAAAGATAATGCCTTGGTCTTCGGCCTCAATATCGGCTAAAAATTGGTCAATTTGACTGCTATAATCTTCATCCGTGACATAAGCATCAATCACTTGGACTTGGTCTTCTAGACCAGTAAGGATCTTGATTGACGATTTAAAACCCGATGCCAAGTGTCCGTGAGAAGCAATTAATATTTTCTTGGTCATCAACTGACCTCCTTTCTCAATCTCTTACTTTATATATAGCAATTTATATGCCAAAACTTTCCTGGTATAATAATAAACAAAGATTGCTATAGTGTTTATAATCACTTATTAGTGTTTAAGGAGTTCTTTTATGGCTATCAATTATCGCACCCAGCAAAAGATCAAAGAAAAATTATCCCCCTATGTCAAAACTCAATTGGTCCATGCCAGCCGACTCTTACAAAAGAACCAAGTCGACTTAATCAGCGAATTGAACAATTACTATGAAAGCAACCCTTTTATCGAGATTAGTGAAAATCAAGAAGTCCAAGCCTCCTTTACTCATGAGACGAGCGACTATTCTTTAGCAGATACTTTGGCTGATTCCAATGCTGTATCCTTGGATGAGTACCTGATTCAGCAAGTCAGTGGGATGTCTTTATCTGCCTATGAAAAACGGCAAATTACTTATTTAATTGGTCAAATGGACCAAGACGGCTACTACTGCAAGGAAGACCAGGCCACCCGCCAACTCTTTGCTTGGAGTCAAGCTGAATTAGAAACTTATTTAAGTATCCTGCAAAGCCTAGAACCCAAAGGCATCGGCACCCGTAATTTACAAGAGTGTCTAGCTTTACAGGCCAAGGCCCTTCCTGACGGGCAATTAGTGGAGGCCTTAATCAATGATCACTTAGAAGACCTGGCCCAGGGAAACTTTGACAAAATCGCTCAGCAAGAAAGCATCCCTCTAGACCAGGTAGAAGCAGGCTTTATACAGATTCAAAGTCTGGAACCTCGGCCAGCTCGTAATTTTTCTCATGATATCCCTGCTTACACCCTGCCCGATATTATTGTGAAGGCAAAAAATGGGGAAGTAAGCTTTCAAGTTTCTAAGGACTACCTCCCCCAAATAAGCTTTAAGCAAGATTACTACCAAGCCATGACAGCCAAAAGCCCTGATGAGGAAACTCTTACCTATCTCAAAGAAAAAAAGCGAGAATTCGACTGGCTGGTCTTCTCACTCAAGAAAAGAGACCAACTGCTCCTAAAAATTAGCCAATACCTGGTCCAATACCAAACCGCCTACTTAAATCAGCAAGAAAAACAACTCCGCCCCCTGTCACAAAAAGAACTAGCTCAAACGCTAAATTACGACGAATCGACCATTTCCCGGGCCATTACGGACAAATACTTGCAATATAATCAGCGGATCTTGAGTTTCCACGACCTCCTAGCTAAAAAAGTTTCCGTCAATGGCGAAGCCCTAACCCGACAACAAGCAGAAAAATTCATTCGCCAAATCATTGATCAGGAATACCCCCACCATCCCCTCAGCGACCAAGCCATTAGTGATCATTTAGCCCTCCACAACTATTACCTCGCCCGCCGGACTGTGGCCAAGTACCGCCAAGCCATGGGCATTCCTGGGGCACGAAGGAGAAAACGACAAAAGCTCGCCCAGGAAAATAAAAATCAGACATAACAAGCTTATTAAGGTAATTTATCGACAAACAAAAAGTGCCTCCCTCACTCAACAGTGAAAGAGACACTTTTTTCGTCTTGTTATATTATTCGGCTAAGTTTTAGCCCAGCGCTTAATTATCGAAAACTTTAGATAAAGGCTTGTTGGCCAGTGTAGTAACGACCGATAATGAGGGAGTTAACCTCGTGGGTCCCTTCATAGGTGTACATTCCTTCAATATCTGCCATGAAGCGTGGGACATCGTATTCCAAGAGGATGCCGTTACCGCCACAAACTTCACGAGCTAGGGCCGCATTTTCACGAGCCCGGTAGCCGTTATGCATCTTAGCCATCGAAGAGTTCTCTTCTTTATAGATACCACGTTCTTGTTGTTGGGCTAATCTGACTGCAATCGCTAGGGTAGCTTGGGCGTTCATGGCCATGCGGGACAATTTTTCTTGGATCAATTGGAAACTGGCCACAGTCTTACCGAAGGCTTCCCGTTCCCGGGTGTACTTCAAGGCTGCTTCAAAGGCCCCGGCTGTCGCACCTGCCAGTAACCAAGCTACGTCAGACCGGGTGTTGCGAAGGATGTTCGCTGCGTCCTTCCAAGAGTTCACATTTTGCGCTCGTTGGGACTCAGGCACTTTAACGTCAGTATAAATAATTTCCGCATTAGGCATCATCCGGAAGAAGGCTTTGGGTTCGGTGTTGAAGGTTTCGACCCCCTCACTTTCCCGTTCCACAAAGAACATCTTCACTTGGCCATCGTCCACATCACGGGCAAAGAAAGCGTGCCACTTAGCTAGGGTCCCGCCACCGATCCATTTCTTATGACCATTCAGAATCCAGGTGTCGCCTTCCCGTTTAGCGGTCGCTGCCATCCCACCAGCAATATCAGACCCGTGTTCAGGTTCGGTCATGGCTAAGACACCCTTACCTTCCCAGCTGAGGACGCCTGGCATAAGTTTTTCCTGTTGTTCCTTGCTGCCCCCAATTTTGACACATTCGTGGAACAAGCCCCCATTAGAGGTATAGAAGGTCCCAATCACCGGGTCCGTTTTGGCTAGGGTATAAGCCCGGAAGCCCCGGAAGAGTTGGCTGATGGTCCCATCTTCACGCCCTTCTAATAATTTAGGGTTTTGAATAAGGTCAATATCAATAATTTTTTGCATTTCTTCCAGTGGGAAAGTTGCCTTGTCCCAGTGTTCATCGAGGACGGGATAGATATCCTCTTTCAGAACTTTTTCGACCTCTTTTAGGACTTTTCTTTCCCCATCGGTTAAATCTTCGGCATAGTTATAAAGGTCGGAATAAAACATTTTTTCAACTGCATCAATGTCTGCTCTAGACTCTTTAACCATAATCGTTCTCCTTGTCCTTTGATTCGCTCACATGCCCTCTAAGCGGCTGGGAGATATTAATTTTCCCAAGACTAGCGCTTTTGGGCCTTTGGTCATCTCACTATTTTCTTTGTAATTTTTCTTGGTTTTTAGCTTGTTCAGAAGGTAATTGCTTGCCATCTTCATCGTAGTCGTAGAAGCCCTTGCCGGCTTTCTTACCAAAGCGTCCAGCCCGCATCATATTCTTCATGGTTACTGGTGGGGTCCAGCGGGGGTCCCCATACTCTTGTTCGAAGTATTCCATGACATAGTAACCAATATCAACACCGGCATAGTCTTGAAGTTCAAGCGAGCCCATGGGGTGGTTTAAGCCATAGCGCATGGCCTTGTCAATGTCTTCTGGGGTGGCAATGCCTTCTTCTAAGACCTTGATGGCTTCAATCATTTGCGGGATCATGATCCGGTTAACGATGAAACCTGGGGAGTCTTTATGCACGGTCACGGTTTCTTTACCGATACTTTCAGCGACTTCTCTCACCACAGCAACTGTTTCATCACTGCTTTCATAGCCATAGATAATTTCTACTAACTTCATCACTTGTGGTGGGTTGAAGAAGTGCATCCCCGCGAAACGACTCGGGTCTTCTAAGGCACTGGCAATTTCAGTAATGGATAAAGAAGAAGTATTGGTCGCTAGGACAATGTCATCACGGACAATGCCTTCCACTTCTTTAAAGACTTCTTGTTTGAGCTCCATCTTTTCTAGAACGGCTTCAACCACGAAGTCCACATCTTTGAAGTCCTTGAGGTCGGTGGTTCCAATGATGCGGCTAAGAACTTCTTCCTTGCCCGCTTCATCTAATTTCCCCCGTTTCACACTTCCATCGAGGAATTTACTAATCCGATCTATCCCCCCTTGGACAAACTTGTCTTCAATATCTCTTAAGATCACCTGATAACCATTGGAAGCAAACACGTTGGCAATCCCTGCCCCCATTGAGCCGGCTCCAATCACTCCAATTGTTTTGATCTCTGACATAGAAACAACACTTCCTTTCTTTGGATTTATTATCTTCACAAGTATTGTAGCAAAAATGTAAGCGCTTTATTAGTTATATGCTTGTGCAGTTATTATTTATCTAGCCATTAAAAGCACTATAATTAAGCCAAGATGGTCAGGTAAAGTGATTTCACAAGCCCTCTCTTAGCCTTGATAAAAAATAAACATAAAGAAAAAGCCAAAAAATAAATATCTTATTTTTTGACTCATCGCTCCTCTGAAAGGCGTATTTATACAATTTTTGTACTAAACGAATGCTTACTAGCATTATTTATTAAAGAACCAAAAAAACTCCAGCGCCATCAGACACTGGAGTTCTTCTTACCATATTACTAGTCCTTATAGGATACGACCATATAACGATGGGGATCACGGCCTTGGGACTGAGTTTTAATATGACTGTATTTGGATAGGCAGCGGTGAATAATCTTCCGTTCACGCGCTGGTAAGGGACTCAAGGTGACGTCTTCACGTTCCACGGTCACTTGATCAGCGGTTCTTTCCGCCAATTTTTCCAAGGTTTGTTCGCGACGTTCCCGGTAGTCGCCCACATTCACTTCAACAGCTACACGTTTACGGACATGGGAATGGGTGAGAATCTGAGCCAGGGTTTCTAAGGAATTGATAATCTTACCATGCTTACCAATCACTAAGCCCGGTTTATCGGTATTAATATGGAAGATAATCAAATCATCCATATCTTCAACATCAATGGTCACATCCACCAGGTAGGCTTCCATGACATCGATGAGATAATGGGCCACATCTTCAACACCCCAGTCGAAAGGATAAGAAGAGTCTTCTGCTTCTTCTTCCTCATCTTCTTCATAGTCTGCGTCTTGGGACTGACTGTCAGTTGTTGAGTAGTCAGTTGCTACTGATTCGCTGGCTGGCTCACTTTGACTCGCCACTGGCTCTAATTCAGCGCTGTCACTTACATCAGATGGGCTAGCGCTTTGGCTATCGAGTGTATGCGCTACTTGGCTGTCACTGCTTAATTCACTAGTCGCTTGGCTGGCAGCACTTTGGCTATCATCGAGCGCTTCAACCACAGTCGCTTCTTCGACCACTTCAGTAGTGGCCGGCGCTGTATCAGCTACTGGATCAGTGACTGTTTCTGCTTCAACAGCGACTTCAGCCACAATCTCATCAACACTGGGTTCACCATCAGCTAGGCTGACTTGAATAATGGCCGGTTGGCTACCAAAACCAAAGAACCCTTTTTTAGGCTCTTGGAGGACTTTGACATCTTCCATCGAGATGTCACTGACTTGGAGCCCTTCTTTAGCTGCTGCAATGGCCTCTTCAACACTAGCACCTTGATAAGTTTCTAATTTCATATTCCATGCTCCTTATTACTTACGCTTTTTACCTCGTGGATTACGACGGGCTTTCTCTAAGCGCCGTTCCAAATCCTTTTCTTTAGCCTCTTCTTCATGGCGTGCCCTTTGTTTTTGATAAGGGTTATTGATCAATAGGGTTTGCCCAATAGTAAAGACATTGGCTGTTGCCATGTATAAGGCCAAAGCACTCGGTAAGTTCATCATAACAAAGAAAATAAAGACAGGCATAACGTATTGCATGGCTGTCATTGACCCAGACTTAATCCCCGAAGCGATCTGACTCAGGTGGGTAGAATACCAAATCGATACCGCAGCAATAATCGGTAAGATGAAATAAGGGTCTGGCTTACCCAATTCCATCCATAAGAAATGCCCGTTGGTTAAGGCTTCGGTCCGACTAATGGCTTGATAGAGAGCCGTCAGAATCGGGAGTTGGATTAACAGGGGTAAGCAGCCAGCAAACTGGTTGGTATCATACTTTTCTTGTAGTTTAGCGGTTTCTTCTTGGAGTTTTTGTTGGGTCTCGGCATCACGGGAAGCATACTTCTCTTGCAGGGCCCGAAGTTCAGGCTGCATCTTTTGCATCTTCTCCGTGTTCTTCATCTGTAAGCTGTAGAGCGGGGTTAAGAGGAGGCGGGCCAGGATAGTGAAGACAATAATCCCCATCCCGTAACTATTTCCAAAGACTCCTGATAACCAAATAATGATTTGTGATAGGTTGTAAAGCACATAACGATCCCAAAAGCCCGTGGAATCAGCTGTAATCGGCTCCATACCACCGGCTCTGGCACACCCACTAAGCACCAGGATTCCTACTAAGAGCAATCCCAGAGCTAGCAGGTGTTTTTATTTTGTTTAACTTTCACTTTCTGCCCTCTCTTTTCTTTCTACTGGCCTAGACGGGTCAGTGTGGAAGAGACCCTGTAAGCGCATCACGTGGATCAAGCTGGCTTTGACCTGTGCCTGGGTCATGTCCTTAGTTGGCTTACGGGCAATGATGATAAAATCGACATTGCTTTTAATATAGGGTTTTAATTCGGTCAGTGCCTGGCGGATTAACCGTTTCACCCGGTTGCGGGTCACCGCATTGCCGATCTTTTTCCCCACAGAGAGTCCAACCCGAAAATGTTTTTGCTCTTTTTCGATGGAGTAGACTACAAATTGCCGGTTCGCCTTGCTGTCTCCCTGGTGGAAAACCAAGCTAAAATCTTTTTCTGACTTGACCCGGTAGCTTTTACGCATTGTATTCCCTCCTCGACACTAAATAAAAAAAGACCACAGCGCTTTGTGGTCTTATGCTGAAAGTCGTTTTCTGCCTTTTTGACGACGACGCGCTAAAACGTGACGACCATTTTTTGTACTCATACGGTTGCGGAAGCCATGTTTCTTTTGACGACGACGTTTATTTGGTTGATAAGTTCTCTTCATGAATGACACCTCCTATGATATGGGAATGGTTATATCTAATAACAATCTTTCACATTATACCGAACAACTGAAATAAGATCAATAGAAATCTAAAAAAAATTCACCAACTGACTAATCTTTTTCTAAAAAACACAGCCTCCCCAGCAGTCTTATAAACAGGCTTTTTAGTCGGCAAATAATTAATAGTTTCTTCTTATTAATTAAGTCCAACCTTTGCGAAATGACCTAAGGCTTAGTATAATAAAAGTGAAAAAGAAAGCGCTTACTTATTATAAATCCATATCTTTTCGCCTCTTTTTAACTTCAAGTGAATAAACTATAAATAAAGCTAATTATTCAAGTCAGGTGTATAGAAAGAAAGGTGACGGTTGATGATCAATACAGATTTAGTCGTACTTGGTGGCGGCCCCGCCGGCTATGTGGCCGCTATCCAGGCAGCCAAACTCGGCTTAGAGGTTTACTTAATCGAAGAGGACAAAGTGGGGGGAACCTGTTTGAATCGGGGTTGTATCCCTACCAAAGCCCTCTTACAAGCCGCCCATGTGAAAGACACGGTCGACCAGGCCCAAGCCTTTGGCATTGAAAGTGGGGGTCAGTCCCAGGTCAAGATGGAAAAAATCCAGTCCTATAAAAATGCCGTGGTCAAACAATTAGTGAGCGGGGTGGCAGGCTTGGTCAAGAAAAACAAGGTCCACCTCCTAAAGGGTCACGGAGCTGTTCTAGGCCCCTCGATCTTCTCTCCCAATTCGGGCGCCATTGCAGTAAGTCCAAATGATCCCAAGGAAGAAGAAAGTATTATCGTTCCAAAAAATGTCATCATAGCTACTGGGTCACGGAACAAAAACCTGCCCAATATTACTATTGATGAGGAATATATCCTCTCTTCCACCGGCCTCTTAGAGATTGCAGAAATTCCTAAGTCCATTGCCATTATTGGTGGCGGAGTCATTGGGGTAGAATTTGCCTCTTTCCTTGCCCGGATGGGAAGCCAGGTCACCATTATCGAATACCTAGACCGGCTCTTAGCCAATGAAGGCAAAAATATCTCCCAAGCCCTGGCCAAAAACTTTAAAAACAAGGCATCAAGCTGAAGCTCAGTTGTCAGGTCGACCAAGCCCAGGTCAAAGATGGCCAGGTTCTGGTCTCCATGAACCAGGGTCAGGACCAGGAAGTCTTTGACAAGGTCCTGGTGGCTGTTGGTCGCGAACCTAATATTGATAACATTGGCCTTCATAATACCTCCATTAAATACGATAAGAAGGGGATTAAGGTCAACCAGAACTTCCAAACCAAGGAAGGCCATATCTATGCCATTGGCGATGCTATTAATACACTCCAACTGGCCCATGTAGCTATGGCGGAAGCCAAGTGTGCCGTCGACCATATCGTCAACAATACCAGTGAACCGCTCAACTACACCATGTTACCACGCTGTGTCTATAGCTCTCCGGAAATTGCCAGCGTGGGGTATAACCAAGACAACCTGCCTGAAGCTGTTGAAGCCAAGGTCGGCCACTTCCCCCTAGCAGGCAACGGCAAAGCCCTGATCGAGCAGGCCAGTGACGGATTTATTGAAGTCATCCGCGACCAAGCCACGGACGACTTACTGGGGATCACCATTCTTGGCCCCCATGCCTCCGAAATGATCAGTGAAGGCAGCCTGGGACTCTACCTCAATGCGGCTAATGAAGAAATCGCTACCACCGTCCACCCTCACCCTAGCCTGTCCGAAGCCCTCCAAGAGGCCGCTTTAGATGCCATGGATATGGCCATTCATAAGTAAACTAGTCTCACAAAGGATCTAGTAGTGTCTAAAAATAATTTTGTCGTTTTAAGTAAATGAGGTTGAGCCTTCCAGCTCATCCTTCGATTAGAGAAAGTGAGTTGACTATCATGGAAAAATTAGCAAGTACTGGTCTAAGTAAAGAAGCCATTATCGAGGCTTATAAGCATGTGGTCCGGAGCCGTTTACTCGATGAGCGGATTTGGCAATTGACCCGGATTGGTAAGACCTCTTTTAATATTTCTGGTCAAGGACATGAAGTCGGCCTAGTGGCTATGGCTTTAGCCTTTGACCATGACAAGGACTTCTTCCTTCCTTATTACCGGGACATGACCGCCTGCATGGTTTGGGGCATGTCCTGTACCGATGTTCTCCTGGCCACCTTTGGTAAGGACGCTGATCCCAACTCCCACGGCCGGCAGATGCCTAACCACTTCGGCTCCAAAGAACACAATATCGTCAGCCATTCCTCCCCGGTGTCGACCCAATACCCTGTGGCTGCGGGTGTTGCCCTAGCCAACAAACTGGATGGGTCTGACAGCATTGCCCTAACCACGACGGGTGAAGGTTCCTTTAACCAAGGAGAATGTGCTGAAGCCATGAACATTAGCGGGGTCATGCAACTCCCTGTTATCTTCGTGGTGGAAAATAACGGTTATGCCATCTCCGTCCCTGCCAAACACCAATACCATGCCGAATCCTTAGCCCTGAGAGGGCCTGGCTACGGTTTTGAAGGCGAACGCGTGGACGGCTTTGACTTTGCCCAAACCTTCAAGGCCTTCAAAAAAGCCGTGGAAAAGGTCCGCCAAGGCGGTGGCCCTCACCTGATTGAACTCATGGTCACCCGTTTAACCAGTCACTCCTCCGATGATGATCAAACGGTTTACCGGTCAGCTGAAGAACTAGAGGGAGTCAAGGCCAATGACCCGATTAAGCAATTTAAGACTCAGCTGATCGAAGAAGGTTACCTGACTGAAGCGGAAAATGAAAAAATCTACCAAGAACTCCAAGCTGAAGTCGATCAAGCCACTGATGAAGCGGAAGCCAGTCCCGACCCAACGCCTGAATCACTCTATGAACAAGTCTATGCCGACTAATTTCTCCATATAATAGGAAAGGAATGACTCAAGATGACAGAAATAACTTACTTAGAGGCCTTGAACCAAGGTATTGATGAAGAAATGGCCCGCGACGATAAGGTCCTCATCTTTGGTGAAGACGTTGGCGGGGAAAAAGGTGGGGTTTTCGGGGTCTCCAAAGGCCTAGCCGCTAAATACGGGGATGACCGGGTCTTCTCCAGTCCCCTAACCGAAATTGCTATTGCTGGTTTAACGGTGGGCTTAGGCGTTAAAGGCTACCGGGCTATTGGTGAATTCCAATTTGCCGACTATATCCTCCCAGCTGTTAACCAAATTAACTCCGAAGCCGCTAGAATGCGTTACCGGACCAAGGGCGACTGGACCAACCCAATCGTCTATAGAGCTCCTTATGGGGCCGGGGTTCGCGGTGGTTTCTACCATTCTCAAACCACCGATAAGATCTTTGCTGGCCAACCGGGACTAAGGATTGTGACCCCATCCACTGTTTATGACGCTAAGGGCATGATCAAGGCCGCTATCCGCTCCGATGACCCTGTCCTCTTCTATGAACACAAGCGCCTCTACCGGCTCTTAAAAGATGAAATCCCTAGTGAAGACTATACCGTTCCTTTAGACAAGGCTAATGTCCTCCGCCAAGGGGACGATATTACCGTAATTGCCTATGGGATTGTCCTCCAATACGCCCTCAAAGCCGCCGAACGCTTAAGTGAAGAAGAAGGCATTGAATGTGAAGTCGTCGACGTGAGAAGTCTCTATCCACTAGATAAGGAAACCCTGGTGGAAGCGGCTAAGAAAACCGGTAAGGTCCTCTTGGTTACTGAAGACAATAAGGAAGGCGCGATAATGAGTGAAATTGCTGCCATTATCGCTGAAGAAGCCCTCTTCGACTTGGACGCGCCCATCCGCCGTTTAGCTGGCCCAGATGTGCCTACTGTGGGCTATGCCCTCAACTTAGAACGTGAATTCTTAGTCGATGAGGACAAGGTCTACCAAGCCATGAAAGAGCTCGCTGAATTCTAACCATAGCTAAGACTTGTCATCAAGCAGAAGGGAGCTTAAACTAATGACTAAAAAAATCATCAAGATGCCGGCCCTAGGCGAAAGTGTTCACGAAGCGACCATTAACGCTTGGCTAGTCAAAGCCGGCGATACCGTCAAAAAATACGACCCCCTTGCGGAAGTGATCTCTGACAAGGTCACCACCGAGGTCCCCTCCGAATATAGTGGGACGATCGACGAATTGTTGGTTGATGAAGATGAAGAAATCCCTATTGGCCAAGCCATCCTGTCAATTATTGTCGAAGGGGATGGCCCAGACGACCAAGCCGAAGCCCATTCTACAGAAACTAGTGACCAAGAGCGGACGGATGAAGCAAAAGAGGAAGCCGAGCCAAGTCAAAATCTCAACTATTCCCCTGCTGTCGTTCGTTTGGCCCAGGAGAAAGGAATTGATCTCAAGCAAGTCACCGGGACTGGCAAAAATGGTCGGATTACCAAAAAAGATGTCCTCAAGGCCGCTGATCAAAGCGAAAGTAGCAGTCAAAGCACAAAAGTAAATGAAGCGAAATTGTCAAATGATTCAGAAAAATCAAAATTTGATAGCCGATACTCACCAGCTGTGCTAAAATTAGCACAGACGCATAATATTGATTTGTCTCAGTTGGTGGGAACTGGTGCTAAAGGGCGCATCACGCGAAAAGATGTCCTAGCGGCACTTGAGTCGGGCTCAAGCCCAGACCAAACTGCCAGCCAGTCTGAAAGCAGCAGCCAAATTGATCAGTCAGCCAAGACTCCTGTGAGTCAACCAAGTCAATCTCAAGACCAAGTCACACCAGCCGATGGTATCCGTAAAGCCATTGCTAAACAAATGACCAAGTCCTACCAAGAGATTCCCCATGCTTGGATGATGGTAGAAGCTGACGTGACCAATATCGTTAATTTACGCAATCATTTGAAAGATTCCTACCAGGATAACGAAGGGATCCACCTCTCTTACTTCCCATTCTTTGTAAAAGCAGTGACCCAAGCCTTAAAACAACACCCACTGCTTAACGCCAGTTGGCAAGAAGATGGGATTCACTACCATAAAGACATTAATTTATCGATAGCAGTAGCTACCGAAGACCATCTTTATGTGCCGGTGATCAAACAGGCGGACCGTCTATCCATCAATGGAATCGCCCATGAAATTGACCGTCTCGCCCAAGCCGTTAAAAACGGTGAGGCAACCAGCCAAGACATGCAAGGTGGGACCTTTACCGTAAATAATACGGGGGTCTTCGGTTCGGTCCAATCCATGGGAATCATTAATCCACCACAAGCTGCGATTCTTCAAGTCGAATCGATTAAGAAGCGCCTTCTTGTCAGTGATGACGGTAATTTGAAAATGGCCGACATGGTTAACCTCTGTCTCTCCATTGACCATCGTCTCCTCGACGGTTTAGAGGCCGGTCGCTTCTTACAAGATGTGGTCCACAATTTAGCTCAATTCAGCCAAGAAACAGAGATATATTAATGCGCTTCTTAGACTCTAGCGACAGTTTTTAACTGAGAGTCAACCAATTATTTCTAGAGAAGAAGGAGTGACAATATGAGTGAAGAAACACAAATGACCCCTAAGGTCTTTCTTAATAAAGTATTGAATGGGACAGCGACAGGAGTGGTTATTGGTTTAATTCCTAATGCCGTTTTATCCGGGATTTTAAAATATTTTACCCACATTCCCCTAGCCGTTACCATTTCTCAAATTGCCGTAATTTTCCAATTAGCTACCCCGCTTGTGATTGGGGCCTTAATCGCCATGCAATTTGGCTTCAAGCCCATGCAAGTCATGGTGACCGCTGGAGCCAGTTTCGTAGGATCGGGAGTTATTCAATATAATCCCGAAGCCAAGGCCTATATCGGTGCAGGAACCGGGGACTTGATCAATACCATGATCACCGCCGCGATCGCAGTTCTGGTCTTACTCTGGGTCAAAGATAAATTTGGCTCCACCGCTGTGATTGCCATGCCGATCTTAGTGGGTTGTGGGGTGGCCTTGATCGGGGTCCTCTTACTACCTATTATTGCTAAATTCACTGGCGCCATCGGTAGTGTCATTAACAGCTTTACCAATCTACAACCGATCCTAATGACCATCTTGATCTCCTGTTCATTCGCGATGTTGATTATCTCACCCATTTCAACCGTGGCGATCGGTCTAGCTATCCAACTCGATGGGATTGCTGCTGGGGCAGCTTCCATGGGGGTTGCGGCAACCACAGTCGTTTTAGTGGTTCATTCTTGGAAGGTTAATGAATCCGGGGTTACCCTAGCCATTGCCTTAGGGGCTATGAAGATGATGATGGCCAACTTATTCAAGTACCCAATCATCTTGGTACCTACTCTATTTACCGCAGTGATTACTGCTATTCCAGTAGCCCTCTTTAATATTTCCGGTACCCCACAATCCGCAGGTTTCGGTTTAGTGGGTATTGTCGGACCGCTAGCATCCTTCGATGCCGGCCTAAGTATTCCTTTAGTTATTCTTTCTTGGTTAATCATCCCCGTAGCCGTTGCCTTACTCAGCAAAGTTCTCTTTGAAAAAGTATTGAAATTATATGACGGTAACGTGGTCTTTGCTTACCAAGGTCAAGAGTAAAATTTTTAACAAAGTCGAGCGCAAGCTCGGCTTTTTTTATGCCCTAAAATCCCCAAAAGTGGATAAGTTTTCCCAGGGGGAGTGGACAGAGCTTACTGTCAATAACTTATCCCAAGGGCTTTTAACAGACTTCTACACAATCCACAGCAAGGGGAGAAGTTATCCACAGTTGTGGATTCCTTTTTGAAATCTGTGTGTAGTTAGGCTTTTATCCCTAGGTATTATCCACAATCGAACAAGTTTTCCCCTGTAACCTGCTAACTATGCACAGATTGTGGATAAGTCTATGAACAACTTGGGAAAACTTTCATCCCCAAGTCGAATAAATGTGGATAACTTTCCTGCTTCATGGTAA